>JBJKSL010000641.1:0-8702 GCA_046704145.1 Phycisphaerae bacterium | reverse complement strand
GCCCTCGCCCTCACCGGGCCCAGGATCCTGGACCTGCACCACAGGTGGGATCCCGGCCAGGGCACGCCGGTGTTCACCAAGGGCGGGCGCTACACCACGCGCGGCTGGACCGAGTGGACGCAGGGCTTCCAGTTCGGATCGGCGATTCTGCAGTTCGATGCCACCGGCGAAGACTGGTTTCTGGAACAAGGGCGCCGCAAGACGCTGGAGGTCATGGCCCCGCACGTCACGCACTTCGGCGTGCACGATCACGGCTTCAACAACGTGAGCACCTACGGCAATCTGCTCCGCCTGATGGGCGAAGGGCGCATCCCGGTGGACGAATGGGAGCGCAACTTCTACGAGATGGCCCTGAAGTGCTCGGGGGCGGTTCAAGCCAAGGGGTGGACGAGCATCAAAGGCGGCGGAGGATACATTTACTCGTTTAATGGGCCGCACTCGCTGTTCGCCGACACCATTCGGTCGCTGCGGGCGGTCGCAATGGGCCATCGGCTGGGCCATGTGCTCATGGACGAGAACGATCGGGCCATCGACCTGCTCGACCGGCTGCTCGGTCATGCCCGGGCGACGGCAACGTACAGCGTCTATTACGGCCGCGGCCGCGATAGCTACGACGTGCGAGGCCGCGTTGCACACGAGTCAATCTTCAATATCAACGACGGCAATTACCGCTGCCCCAATTCGCAGCAGGGCTACTCGCCGTTCAGTACGTGGACGCGCGGCCTGGCTTGGATCATGTGCGGTTTTCCGGAGCAGTTGGAGTGGCTTGCGACGCTTGATGATGGGGCACTCACTCCGTACGGCGGCCGCAAGGAGATCGAGTCATTCATGCTCGAAGCCGCGACGGCCACCTGCGATTTCTACATCGCCAACACGCCCACCGATGGCGTGCCCTATTGGGATGCGGGTGCACCGGGTCTGGCTGCCATGGGCGATTATCTGGATCGGCCGGCCGAGCCCTTCAACGATCACGAACCGGTGGACAGTTCCGCGGCTGCGATCGCTGCACAGGGGCTACTGCGGTTGGGACGCTATCTGCAAGCGAAAGGTGATACTAAACAGGCGGGCCGTTACTGGCAGGCGGGCCTAACGGTGCTCGACACGCTTTTGGACGAGCCATACCTCAGCACGGCGGCCACGCATCAGGGCTTGCTGCTGCACTCTGTCTATCATCGGCCCAACGGTTGGGACCATATCCCGCCGGGGCGCAAGATACCTTGCAGCGAGTCCAGCATGTGGGGAGATTATCACCTGCGGGAGGTCGCGCTCTACGTCCAGCGCGTCGCAGAAGACGGTCCGTATCTGACCTTCTACGGCGTGTAGATGCTACTCAAACAAGCGATAGCGTTTAAACGGCACGGCAAACCCTGCGAAATGATCGTGCACGTCGTCAAAGGGGCCGGAATCCCAGTCATCCTGGTAATGGTAGAGATAGGTCTTCTTGCGGATGGACTCGGGCAGGGTCCGCAGATCGGAAAGCAACGCATGCACGGGGTTGGGCTCGTCGATCAGTTGCGTATCATGAAACGCGATGCGGGCCTTCTCCAACATGCGAGCGTATGCGGGGTAATCGAACCGCGTGTCGCCGGTAAAGAAGGCTGCTTCGCCGCTCTGTAAGTCCTCCATGAACAAGCCGTAACTGGGCCAGTCGTACTTGCGCTCAATCTGCACGTGATCGGTGGGAAACAGCCGAAACTGGTAGCGTTTCAACAAGTTGAAGTGATCCTTGCCCGGCTCTGCGGGATTCAACGCGAGGATGAAAAAGTAGTCCTGCAGCAGAGCGTATCGGCCGGCCATCGCACTGAGCCCGCCCTTGAGCGAGTGATCCCACAGGTTCATCAGGATGCTAAGCGAACTGATAATCTGCGGCTTGAAGGGCTTGCCGCTCTTCTCGCCGTGGTAGCGGTAGGCGTTCATCAGGGCCATTTCTTCCAGGCCACCAATGTGGTCGGCGTGCTGATGAGTGATAAATACTCGCCGAATGGCTGGATAGTTGATGGTGCCGTTGCAGTTGAGGTACTCGAAGCCGGGTTGCTGCATGAGCTCGTGCAGAGCACGCGGCCCGGTGGTGCCGTAATCGACCAGCAGCGTGTCATCGGGCACGGCCTGGTGCTCGGGCCCGGATTCCCAGGCCTCGATCAGCAGATTTGACTGGTAATTCCGTTTGGCGAAGGCAGAACCCACGCCGAGAAAGGTCAGTGTCAGCATCTGGCACGATCACTCCTGATAGAGTATGCATTTGCGTCCTGTCGGTCCACCTTTGATAAGGGTTGGACGCGGGAATCCACGGCCGAAACGTAATGATATATCGGCGGGCTCAAAATGTGTACATCAGCGAAAGCGTCTTACTTCAGGTCGTCGCTGGCGGGGACGATGAGCTCCGGTGGCCCTGCCGGAACGCCCTGAGGGCCACAGTAGTCGTAAAGACTGTTGTCGCCGCTGAGATCCGCCTGACCGCTGATAGTGCCCACGTCGTCCAGCGAAGCGGCCTGAACGTCGTGATCGGTCACGCTGTAGATGTTATTGCCGATGAACACGCCGCGGGTCGGCCCATAGTAGGACTGGAAGCAGCTATCGTTAGTCTGCCCTTCACTGGAGGCGATGCGGCCGAGGTATTCGAACCCGTTCTCGACCGTGACCCGATAGACGTACAGGCCGTTAAACTCGTGCATGCCGTACCAGTCGTACTCGCCGGCCGACTCGTACAGGTCGATCGGAAAGGCCAGGGCATTCTTGGCTGGATAGTAGTTGAAGGCCTTGGGATTGCCGGTGGCCTCGCTATAGGTGCCGCGGTCGCCGATGGAGACGCGGGCAGGCTCGCCGTTGACTTCCAGAATCTGCGGCTTGGACATGTCGGAGATGTCGAAGATGGTCAGCAGCACGCCCTGCACCCAATCCCAGCCGTTGGCCGACACCGTGTCGTGGCCGATGGTCAGCAGGTGGTTTGCGTCCAGCAGTTGGATGTGTTCAGAGTACCCCGGCACCTTGAGTTCGCCGACGATGGCCGGCTTGGCAGGATCGCTCAGATCCATGGCAAACAACGGATCCACCTGCCGATAGGTCACCAGGAAGCCGCGGTCGCCGAGGAATCTGGCCGCGTAGATTCGCTCGCCCGGAGCGATATTCTTGATACTTCCGACGATGTCGAGCTTATCGTCGTTCACGCCCAGGACATAGACACCACTGCTGAGATCCTCGCCGCCCATGCGGAACTCTTCGTTGCTGGTGGCGATGCGCAGATAGTCATCGTTCTCGCCAAGCGAGTATTGACTGAGCGGCCGGCCGGGAACCAGACCGCTGGCGATGTACTCGGTACCCGAGTCGGTAAACGCCAGCTTGTGGATCATGGTATCGCTGCGTGAGGTGAAAGTATCGTAGCTGTATTGCGTGTCGGTAAGGTAAAGGGCGGCAGTGCTCGCGTAGACCGTCTCGTTGTTGGCGGTGAGGGCCGTGGTCGCGAGTTCCGCATCGAGATTGTCCCGGTCGAGCGTCGTCAACGAGGTCATCGCGTAGCCGTTGGGATCGACCGGGTAGAGGCAGTTGCTCCAGGTAACGGCCTTGCTGGTGGCGACCTCGCCGCCTGAGGATTGGACCTGTACGTCCGGCAGCCACTCGTCCGCGGTCATGCCGTCGATGGTGGCTTCGGAAAGGTCCGTCGGCAGACGCGGCGTGGTCGTGAGCACCAAGTGCAGTTTGCCGTCGATAAGCCTGCTACTGGCCAGGCTGCCTTCAAAGCGGAAGGTCTTGTCGACCACAGGATTGGCCGGATCGGTCACGTCGATGACGGCAACAGTGGTTTGAGCCCCATCGAACCAGGGACCGACCATGGATACTCGCATACGGGCCGAAACCTTGGCGGTGGTCGTGCTCGCTGATTCCAAAACGGCACCGGCTTCCATATCTCCTACGCCGCCGGGCATCATCGGCATGCCGGGATACCCATACATGAGCCATCCGCTGGTCGAGATGGCTATGAGTTGCCCGTCCCGCAGGTACATGGAGTTGCCACCCTGGTCTACCTCGATGGTGGCGATCTCCTCCGGCGTGGCTGCCTTGATGACGTGGATCACGTCGTTGGTCAGCATGTAGATGTATTCGCCGTCGTTCTTGATGATGTCGCTCTCATCGACGCCGGCCTCCTGCACGTTAGTCGTACTGTAGGTCTGGCTGTCGCCGGCGGTCTCCTCTGCGTTCCCAGTGGCCATATCCGCCATGGGAGCCATGCCCCCCATCCAGCCAAACAGTCCGCCGGTCCCAGTATAATCCTGGCGATATTGCGCCTTCGCCTGCGAGGACATGTAGCTGCGCAGCTCTTCCTGAGAGGTGAACTTCTTCAACGCCGCGGAGCTTGCATCCCTCGGACCGTTCACTCCGCCATGCTGAGGCCCCACGCAAATGGCACCCAGACCTGCCACCGTCAGAACCGTCAACGCCAACAGAGCCCATGCGCGCATAGTCGTGCCTCCTGAGTGCAATGCCGGTGTGCGCCTGTGGATGGCGACACCTTCCCTGTGACCGCTGACAGCATTGTATCGCGGCCCTACGTGTCCTTGGCATCATGGAGAAGGATGGAAGACCACAACGACGCACGTGGGACGGATTAGAGTCACGCGCACGTAACTAGCGATGCGCGATAAGGATAAGTCTATTCCAGGCCGGACGGGCTAGAGCTCAGGAACTGGCACCCAGCAGCGTTTCTGCCATGACTCGATGCCCTTCTCGGCCAGTTGGACGCCCTTGGCGCCCTCCTTGAGGTTCCAACGGAAGGGGCCGCCCTTGACCACGTGCTTGAGGAACAGTTCCCACTGCACCTTGAAGGCGTTGTCGTACTCCATATTGGTGGGCACGGGCGTCCAGGTGTCGAGGAACTTGATGGGGTTGTCGACGTCGGGGTTCCAGACTGGCCGTGGAGTCGCCGCCGCCGGCTGGATCCAGCACTGCCGCAGGCCGGCCACCGCTGAGCCCTTGGTACCGTCAACCTGCAGCGTCAATAAATCGTCGCGGCGCACGCGCACGCACCAGGAGGAGTTCATGTGCGCGACGATGCCGCCGTCCAACTCGAAGGTTGCATAGGCAGCATCGTCAGCGTCGCAGGCATAAGGCTGGCCGTTCTCGTCCCATCGCTGGGGAACGTGCGTGGCGCCGAGGCACGAGACCGCCTTGACTGCTCCGAAGCAGTTGTCCAGCACGTAACGCCAGTGACAAAGCATGTCACTGATAATCCCGCCCCCGTCGGCCTTGCGGTAGTTCCAGCTCGGCCGCTGGCAGGGAATGGTATCGCCCTCGAACACCCAGTAGCCGAATTCACCGCGGACGGAAAGAATCTTGCCGAAGAAACCCATCTCCCGCAGCATCTGCAGCTTCAACAATCCCGGCAGCCACAGCTTGTCCTGCACCACACCATGCTTGACGCCGGCCTTCTCCGCCAGGCCATAGAGTTCCATCGCTTCGGCCGTAGAGATGGCGATCGGCTTTTCGCAGTAAACATGCTTGCCCGCCGCAATCGCCTGCTTGACCGAGGCAAAACGCCGATCGGTGGTCTGGGCGTCAAAATAGATCACGTTGTTGGGGTCGGCCAAGGCCTTGTCCAGATCGGTGGTCCACTTGGTCACACCAGACATCTCGGCGAGCTTTTCCAGCTTGGCTGAGTTACGGCCCACGAGGGTCGGGTCGGGCATGATGACTTCATCGGTGCCGAGCTTTACGCCGCCCTGCTTGATGATGGCCACCAGCGAACGCATGAGGTGCTGGTTGGTGCCCATGCGTCCGGTGACGCCATTCATCGCGATCCCGACGGTGTGAACCTTCACGCTGGACATTTGTATCCCTTCCGGCTGAAAGCAACTCTGCTTGCGACGCCCGCGGCCACGTTGAGCACCGATGCTCACACCAGCGAACGGACCGGCAGGATACCCCCGAGCTTCCGACTTGGCAAAACACATTTCAGGCATGGGCTGCCACCCCAAAATCTCGTGGGCGATACTCTTTCGTGAAGCCTTATCGAACAAGTCGCGTGGCCGTGTACGTTTCGTCCCCCGTATGCTGTAGTGAAATGCGAATAGAGGATTACAGCCTGATCGGCGACTGCCGCACGGCAGCCCTGGTCTCCAAAAACGGTAGTATTGACTGGCTATGTCTGCCGCGTTTCGACTCCCCGGCATGTTTTGCCGCTCTGCTGGGCGACGAGCAACACGGTTGTTGGCAGATCTGCCCGCAAGGCGAAATCCGCAGCGTTAAACGCCAATACCGCGGGCACAGTCTGATCCTGGAGACAGAATTCACCACACCGCAGGGCGTAGTCGAACTGGTCGACTTCATGCCGCCTGACCTGGACCAGCCGCAGCTCGTGCGCATCGTTCATTGCCGCGAGGGCGAGGTGCCCATGAAGATGCTCCTGGTCATGCGGTTCGCCTACGGCTGGCTGGTGCCGTGGGTTCGCGCGCTGGACGGAGGCCTCTCCGCGGTGGCTGGCCCGGATCAACTGTTCATTCGTAGTGACGTGCGGCTGCGCGGCCGCGTCATGCAAACGCTGGCGGAATTCACTCTGTCCGCCGGGCAGCAGGCCAGCTTCGTGCTGGGGCACTCGTCCTCCTACACCAAACCGCCCGAACTTCTGGATCCGTTCGACGCACTGGCTCTGGCCCAGAAATGGTGGGATGCATGGATCAAGGATGCCCAGTGCGCAGGCGAATATCGCGAAGCAGTACTGCGTTCGCTGGTGGTGCTCAAGGGACTCACGTACAAGCCCACCGGTGGTCTGTTGGCGGCCCCCACCACCTCGCTGCCGGAAGAGCTTGGAGGCAAGCGTAACTGGGATTACCGCTACTGCTGGCTGCGGGACTCTACTTTCACGCTGTTCTCGTTGGTTCAATCCGGTTTTACCTCCGAGGCACAAGCCTGGCGCGACTGGCTGATTCGGGCCGTGGCCGGCTCGCCTTCGCAAGCCGAGCCAGTCTACGCCGTCGATGCGGACCGTTGGCTGAGAGAGATCGAACTCACCTGGCTGCCGGGCTACGAAAACTCCAAGCCGGTGCGAGTAGGCAATGCCGCAGCTCAACAGTTGCAGCTGGACCTGTTCGGCGAAGTGATGGACACGCTGCATGCGGCCCGCTCGCGAGGCTTGCATCCGGAGGAGAACGCTTGGAGAGTCCAGAAGGCACTCTTGGAAGAGCTGGAGCAGATCTGGCAGCAGCCAGACAGCGGCATCTGGGAAATGCGCGGCAAGCCCCGACAACTTACGCACTCCAAGATCATGGTGTGGGTCGCATTCGATCGGGCCGTCAAAGCCGTCGAACGATTTCGACTGAACGGCCCGGTGGACAAGTGGCGTCAACTGCGGCAGGTCGTCCACGAAGAAGTGTGTACCCGCGGCTACAGCACAAAGAAGAACAGCTTCGTGCAGGCTTACGATTCCGAGGAAATGGACGCAGCCCTACTGCTGATCCCCGCAATAGGTTTTCTGCCACCTGATGATCCTCGCGTACGCGGAACCATCGAGTCCGTGGAACGTGAGTTGATGGTCGATGGCCTGCTGCGGCGCTACCGAACAGAATCGGGCCATGATGGCGTGGAGGGCAGTGAGGGCGTCTTCCTGCTTTGCAGCTGCTGGCTGGCGGACGCCTGGGCTCTAATCGGCCGGCATCGCGAGGCCAAAGAACTCTTCGAACGCGTTCTGAGCCTCCGCAATGAAGTAGGCCTGCTCTCGGAAGAGTACGATGTACACAATCATCGTATGGTCGGCAACTTTCCGCAGGCATTCTCACACGTGGCTCTGATCAACACGGCTCGCAACCTGACGCCGGAGGAGGAGAGTCCGGCCCAGCAGCGCGCGGTGTGATGAAGCTCGAAACACCAACATCGGGGACCACAGAATATGCGAAGCATTGGGAGTTCAAGTCATGAAGAATGAAATAGTCGTCGTCACGGGCGCATCGGCTGGCGTGGGGCGAGCTACTGCTCGCGCATTCGGGCGTCGCGGCGCATGGGTCGGACTGCTGGCCAGAGGCGACGGCCTCGAAGCGGCCAAACGCGAAATCGAGGACGCAGGCGGCCGAGCCCTGGCCATCCACACGGACGTTGCGAATGAAAACGAGGTGGAGGCCGCGGCAGAACGCATCGAGGCGGAGTTCGGCCCCATCGACATATGGGTGAACGACGCCATGACCACGGCATTCGCACGGTTTTGGGAAATCACGCCGGCAGAATACCGCCGAGCCACCGAGGTAACCTATCTCGGCTTCGTCTGGGGGACCATGGCCGCTCTCAAACGCATGCTGCCTCGCAATCGCGGTACCATCGTGCAGGTAGGCTCGGCCCTGGCGTATCGATCGATTCCGCTGCAGTCGCCCTATTGCGGAGCCAAGCACGCTATCCGAGGATTCACCGACACCATCCGTACCGAACTCATACACGAAAACAAGAATATTCACATTACCATGGTGCAGTTGCCGGCCATGAACACGCCCCAGTTCAGTTGGTGCAAGACACGGCTGCCCCGGCATCCGCAGCCCGTACCTCCAATCTTCCAGCCGGAGGTGGCCGCCGATGCAATCGTCTGGGCAGCGCATCATCGGCGTCGCGAGTTGTACGTCGGCCGTTCGACGGTCGGAGCCATCGTCGCGAACAAGTTCATTCCGGGGCTGCTGGATCGCTACCTCGGCCGCACCGGTTTCAAATCGCAGCAAACCGACCAACCAGTCTCG
>JBJKSL010000640.1:0-2737 GCA_046704145.1 Phycisphaerae bacterium | reverse complement strand
GAACACCTCCGACCACGGTCACGCGGGGGCATTGACCGTGGTCGGAGGTGTTCGTATCTTCCGTGGACTGCGCACGTTGTGTAAGAACAGGACGTTTTGCGGACTGGGAATCGTCAGTTCGATGAGCTTGCTGGCGATGGCAGGGTGTCTGGCGCCGCAGGCAGCGAAACCGGCCGTCAGCGGGGCGAGCAGTCCGGAATCGCTGGATAGTCTGATGGCGGCCTATCCGGAGGATCTCGGCACGAAGCGGTTTCAGGTGATCGCTGACTTCGAGGAGCCGCGGCAGGCGAGTTTGTTTCATCGCGAGCCGGACAAAGATGCCAGCAGTGTGGGCATCAGTACGCTTCGTGCTCGGGAAGGCACAGGCGTGGGCTCGTTGCGAATCTCGCTGATGAATGCCAATCAGCAGGTGGTGGCAGCCGATTCGCCGCAAGCGGAGTGGGCACTGCATCAGGATTGGGCACCGTACAAGCTGCTGTTGATGAGTGTATTCAGTCCGCGTGATCAAGGCGGATTTCGCTTCAGCATTACGAGTGGCGTGCGCTCGCCGCTGGTCTATCAGCATCCGCGGATGTTTCTCAAGACGGGTTGGAACCAGATTCGGATCGATCTGGCCGACGTGGCTGAGCAGATTTACCTGGGCGACGTTCGCGAGATGCGGTTCTGGTGCGATCCGCTGGACAGCCCCATCGAGTTGTACCTGGACGACATCATCCTGGCGGACAACACGCGGGACCTGATGCCGGACGCCCCGAAGGGTGCGGGGAATCTGTCGCTCAAGTCGGTGGGGCGTCGGCTGGTGGTGACGGCGGCGGATCGGTTCGAGCTGGTGTTCAGCCGCGGTCAGATCCGGCAGTGGTTTGACCTGGCGAGCGATCCGCAACGGATGCACAACCTGGCAGGGAGCGGGCCGCTGGGGCCGGTGCCGGTGCTGATCGGGCAGGGTGGGCAAGGCACGGTGTACGTGGATGCACCGGGGCAGTGGTCGAAGCTGGGGCCGCTAGCGGAGTCGTATCAGACGGTGGTGGAGGCCTCGCCCATGCGCGTGGTCGTGCACGGTGAATGGCGGTTCGGGCAGTCGGATATGCCAATGGACGAGCACAGCCCCTACCATCGATGGGTGTATACGGTGTATCGCGGCGGGCAGGTGTGCGTGGAAGCCAGCGGATCGATCAAGCCGGCGGATGCGAACGAGGTCGGGATTGTGTTCGGCTGTGATGGCGGGGCGGGCTTCGAACGGAGCATCAAGCAGGTGGCCCCGGACGGCAAGTCCGCGGATGTGCCGTATGTCCTGTTCAGTCAGCCGCAGCAGTCGGGCAGTGCGGATCTGCTGGTGGTGCCTTCGCGGCCGATGAATCCGCAGGTTCTGGAGCGGGCGAACGACGCGAGGTTGTGCGTGATGTATCGCACGCCGGTCGAGGCCGGAGAGTTCCTGTTCACCGGGCTGATGCGCGTGTGGCCGAACGATATTGACTCGGCCACGCAGGCTGAGCCCATGGCTGCTGCGTACGCACGGCCTATGCCGATCAAGGTGGACACGGGCAGCCTGCTGCGGACGGATCCGGGCGACTTCGACGGGGACGGCTTCAGTGAGGGCCGCGGATATTACGTGCTGCAGTTGGACGGCCGGGTCGCGAAGGTGCGGCTGGACGGCCGCGATCATATGCGGTTCTCGCCGGTGTTCAAGCTGGTGGATGTCGCCCAGTACGACGTGTGGGTATACGTGGATGGGAGACAGATAAAGGACACGCATCGGGATCAGAACGGCAATTTACTGTTCGAGGTGCCGGGGGTGATATCGCGGGAGATCCTGATCGAGATTACGGCGAGCAAGAAGGAAGAGAAAACGCAATGAAATCTTATCGCAAGGAATTGTGGTTCAACACGCAGCATCGACGGGATTACATCAACATCACCAAGGACGTCGAGGAGACGTTGAAGGATAGTGGCATCCGCGAGGGGCTGTGCCTGGTTAACGCGATGCACATCACGGCGAGTGTGTACATCAATGATGCTGAGCCGGGGCTGATCGCGGACTATGACGAATGGCTGGAGACGCTTGCGCCGCATGAGCCGCTTACGCGATATCGGCACAACGAGACGGGCGAGGACAACGGCGATGCGCACCTCAAGCGGCAGGTGATGGGCCGCGAGGTGATGGTGGCCATCACCAATGGCAAGCTGGACTTCGGACCGTGGGAGCAGATTCACTACGCGGAGTTTGACGGACGGCGGCGAAAGCGCGTGCTGGTGAAGATTATCGGGGAGTGAAGAGGGAAAAATGAAGGAGGAAGGCGGAAGGATGAATGCCGGAACCTGAAGATATAAGGATGAAGGATCGAGCACGTGCACAAGCTCAGGAGGGGCAGCGGCGGTTTGGGGCGCATGTGTCGACCGCAGGGGGGCTGCACAAGGCGTTTGAGCGGGCGGCGGCGGCCGGCTGCGATGTTATCCAGGTATTCGTGAAGAATCAGCGGCAGTGGCGGGCCAAGCCTCTGGATGATGAGGCGGTTGCGGCGTGGAATACAGCTCGCGAGCAGAGCGGCATCGATACGGTGGTCGCTCACGATGCTTACCTGATCAACCTGGCGGCTCCGCAGGAATCCGTATGGCGGATGAGCATCGAGGCGTTCGCCGACGAGCTGACGCGATGCGGCCAGACGGGCATCCGCTGGCTGGTGACGCATCCGGGCTCGCACAACGGCAAGGGCGAGGCGTGGGGCATTCAGCGGGTAGC
>JBJKSL010000639.1:0-13939 GCA_046704145.1 Phycisphaerae bacterium | reverse complement strand
CGTTCTGGCCCTGGTCGTTGACGGTCATGTCCACATCCAGCCGGTCGCAGGCAATCGTGCTCTGATCGTTGGTCATGCGCACGTTGCCCCTGGCGTGCATGGTCTGGGCTGCCACGGAGCCTGCGGTCATTGCCCCCGGACCGGACTTGCTATCCGCGGTCTGCGGCGGGCTGAAGGTGAGATCGATGCGGTCGGCAGCCATCGACTGGCCCGGTTGACTGAAGGACACGTCGCCATCGAAGCGAGCGGCCTTGAGATACTCCTTGGTCGCGCTAACCGCCGGTCCACCCGCCGAGCCGGGCTGCGCGATCTTCTGGATGCCGAACGACACCTCCACGCCGCGAGTCCACGTGACCATCACCTCGCCGGTGTTGTCGGCGGTGCTCTTGGTCTTGGCTTTCGCGCCGGCCGCACGAGCGTGTTTCTGTAGTTCCTCCTTGATGCACTCCGGCCAGTTCTTCTGCTTGTCGGCCGTGCGCCGGTCGGTCATGCGACCGGAGCCTTGCACGCGAGCGATGCCTGCATTGCGATCGAGAAAGACCTTCTCGCCCGCGATCTGCCGGTTAGTGTCCGCCTGCAGCGTCACGTAATCGTCCGGCGTGCCCGCCAGCCAAACCTGCTGGGTCTCGTCGTGGTACTCCAGTCGGCGACAGGTGGCGTCACCGCTGGCCCGATCGTGGAGTTGCACAGGATTGCCGGTGGCCACCACCTCGAACCGCCCACTCTGTGCGGCCGGCTTGGTGGTAGCTACTGCCAGGGCCAACGGCTTGATGACCAGTTCGCCCTTCCAGTGCAGTTCGAGCGTCGATTCCTTGCCCTCCACCGGTTGGGCAGCAGCCTCCGCAGCCGGCGCACTGGCCGCCAGCAGAGCCTGTGTGGACTTCGGCTTGCGGTCGGATTTGGCTCCCGCCGGACGGTTGGCGTCCGCGTGCTCGACGGCCGAACGTTCTTGCGAGCCGAAATCACGCAATAGCTGAAGTTCATCCGCCTTTAGACTGCCCACCAACTGCAAACCTTCCCGCTGCTCGGCGGTGATACCATCCTTGAAAACCACCTGATAGGTGTCGATGCGGTCCGGCTTGAGCGACTCGTCGTTCATGTCCAGATCGCTCAACTGAATTCGCGTGAGCTTGCTGTTGTCCACATGCTGCACGTCGACAGGCTGGATGTCCGCCGCCTTGATGTCCGTCGACTTGATGTCCGTTGCCTGCGCATCCGCCTGTGCCAGAGTGGGACCAGCGGCCGGAGCCGGCTCAGATACCGGCAGCGGCGCGTCCATCGCGAAAGGCTGCCCCATGCCCGGTGCCATCGCGTCCTCAGCCTGCGCCGGACGGGCGATGCCCAGTTTGACCAGACTCTTCACGCGAACGAACGCACGGTCGCCGTGGTCGATCTTCAACAGCTTGATGCGGCGGTTGACCTCGTTCCAGACCAGGGTCAGCCCGCGTCCCTTGACGGTGGCATCAGTGCTTTGAACCGTGATCGGCCCCGCCGTCTGCAAGCGAGCCAGGTCCAGGTCGAACTCCACGTCGTCCATCCAGATCTTGACGACGGCTTCGGGATGCTGCTCGGGATCGACCAGGTCCGGGTTCTGCTTTCGCCATTCAGGCTTGGTTCGGTCGATAATGAGTTGCACGTGGCCGACGAGCTTGCCGCGCTTGGGGTTGTAGTTGTTCTTTTCCGTCCGCTGAACGACGATCTCTCCCTCGTCCGCCCGCACGTACGCCAACTGACCGCCCGGCAGCAGCACGCGAGCGCTGGGGCGGATCACGCGGAACCTGGTGTCGCTCAACGGCTCCCAATAGGTGGCCTGAACCACTGTCTTGGACTCGCCCGTTTCCGGATCTATCACGCGGACAATGGGGCCCACGCCCTGCTGAACCTTGTTGCCCGCGATATCGATGCCCACGGGTCGACTGGTCGGTCGGCTGGCCAGTGCAGGCGAGGCTTTGATCGGTTCGTCCGCCTTGGGCGGCGGCAGCGGGGTCGTATCCAGAGACTGGTAGACCATGAACAGCACAACGAGTATGCCAAAGACGGCTACCACCTTGATCATTGTCTTGAACAAGAACGCATCCTCCGATGCATGATTCGTTATCGGTCCGCCCCGATGGCCCTGAGGGCCTCGTCCCAGCGGCTCTGCCGCTTGAGCAGGTGCTCGACCGCCTCGCGGACCGCGCCGCAGCCTCCCGGCCGAGTGGTGACGTAACGTGCCACTGCGATCACCTCGTCAGCGGCGTCCGATACGGTCATCGGGTAGGCAACCCGCCGGAGAACGGGCAGGTCCAACAGGTCGTCACCCATGTAGGCGGTTTGTGCCGCCGACACTCCCGCCGCCTGCAGCAGCCGCTCAAAGCCGGGCAGCTTGTCGTCCGCCCCCTGCTCGATGAGGTCGACGCCCAGCATCTGGGCCCGCGCCATGGTCGCAGGTGACCGCTTGGAGGTCAGCAGAGCTACTTTGCCGCCTACCGCCCTCCACATGACCAGCCCTAAGCCGTCGCGAATGTGGAACCGCCGGGCCTGCTGGCCGCTGTCATCGAAAATGATCGCGCCGTCAGTCAGCACGCCGTCCACATCCAGGATCAGCAAGCGGAGGTCAAGCTCAGACAAGGTTCGCTCTCAGCAGAGGTTCCAAATACCCCGACCGCACCGGGGCAGAGGTGACCAGTATGTCCTGCCCGCCGCCCGGCTGCAAGCTGACAGAACCTGCAGCCGAGACCCACCTTGCCGGAGACGTGAATACGTCGGATATGGGGCTGCTTCCCCCTTGGCTCGCACAGACAGAATGTATAAACTTGGCATTAATCCTGATTAGTAAATCGGTCGCTCGACCCCAATGCCCCCGCAGCGTGCGCCGGCTTGCCGTCGATACGACGCTTTAGCATGGCTTGGTCATGGCCAGAATTCTGATTGTTGAGGATGACGCCAGTTTCGCGACCTGGGTCGCGGTCGCCCTCTCTGCAGATGGTCATGAAGTGGCGACCGCGTTAAAAGGTGAAGACGCTATCCGCAAATGTATCAGGTCTCAGCCAGACTTGCTCCTGGTGGACATTATGCTGCGCGACGGCGCAGGCGGATTGAGAATCGTGGAAGCCATCGAGGCCATGGGCTTTTCGCCCGCGATCCTGGTGATGAGCGGCACCCTCTCAGCGGATCTCGACCCCGACAGTCGGGACCTGGACATAGCCGGTTTCCTGCACAAGCCGTTCGAGCCCGAGCAATTGTCGGCCGCCGTGGACGCGGCCCTCAAGCGACCGAAACAGGCTTCTCATGCGCGGCCCGCTCTGGGAGTGGTGGAGTTGGATCAGGCCGGCAAGGTCCTTTACGCCAACGAACGTGCACGACAACTGTTCGAACGCACTGCTGCGGGCAGGACTCCAGAGTGCCTCTGTAAAGTCTTCAAGGAAGGCATGCCCGATCTGCACGCCGCCGAAAGCCGCTGGGTCGCGGCCTGGCCTGTCGGGCGTTCGCACGTCAACTGGCACTTGCGAACACACGCGTTGCGAGAGGATGGGACCCGGACGGTCGTGATCCTGCTGCCCGACGACCCCCATTTTCGACATCAGCACTTAGTCGAAACCATTCTCGGGCTCCGACACAAATCACCGACGTCGCCGTTAAATGGCCAGATCGTTCTCGTGCTTGATTCCAATCCTGTTTTCCGCCGCACCAGCAAGCGAGAGCTATCCTCGGCCAGAGTGGACTCTTACAGCGCGGCATCGTGCGACCAGGCTGCGCATATTCTTCAGCAGGATGCATCCATCAGCGTGTTGCTTCTCGACTTGGATGATCCGGGCCACGACGTTCAGCAGTTCCTGCAGCAGTGCCGAGCCGGACGCCCAGGCTTGAAAATCATCGGCATGGCCAGCAGCAATTCGGACGACTGTGGCAAGCGCCTGGGTATCGTCGCAACCCTGCCCAAGCCCTGGACCATGTCCAACCTGCTGGATGTGCTCTAACCCAGACCATCTACACCAGACCATCTGGGCGCATCCTAATCTGATTGGCACCAGGGTCGACGCACTCGGGATGCACTCCGCAGGGCGCGTGGCTTGACAACGCCGAATGCAGAATGCTGAATCGCAGGATAGATGCAGTTGCCAGGTTGTCCCTGGCAACGCGGAACCCGTGGAAAACTCCACCGCAGACACCTCTTTTTCTCCCCGACAGGGGGCCGCTTTCGCCGGCCCTATCGGGGAGAAAAAGAAAAAACGATTACGCGACTGTCCACGGATTACGCTCTGGGCTTCGCCCCTCGCCGCATCCGTGGCTACTTTCAACGGCCCCGTCGGGGCCGAAAACTCGCGATCAATCGCTAAACACGTACGGGGTCTGTGACCCCGGTCGCCTCGCGCCTCGCTGCATCGCTCAGCCGCGGCGGTGAAGAAGAATCACGCTCGCCAAGGACAGCAGCACGAGCGGAGTCGGCTCCGGCACGATGCTGTCGGGTGCGGTGCCCAGCCCGAACATGAATCCCGGCTTAATATCCGCCTCGGTGAATCCGGTCAATCCGCTGAAAGTGAAGGTCACGCTATTCTTGACCAGCATGCGATTGGCCAGGCTCTGCGTGCTCACGTCACCCACATAGATCCCGTAGTCCATGCCGTCCACCACGTTGCCGTTGAAGTTGTTCGGCGTCAGGTTATTGTTGCCAGCGGTGCCGATGCCAAAGCCGAGGCCCGGAGGCCACGCGTCGTCCATGGTCAGAAACTGCCAACTGTCGTCTCCAGGATTGACGGCCTTCACATTGTGGGATGCCTGCTCGCTATCAGCGTTACTCTTGTCGGTCAGATACACATCGCCGAGGGCACTCACGTAGGTCAGCGTGGGCCGGCTGTTGTTCGTGCCGATAATATCGAAGTAGTAGCTGGTCAACAGATCGTTCGGGGCCTGGCTGGGCGTCTCCGAGCAGTTGATGAGTTTCACCGTGAGCGTATCGCCGGTGATGGTCAACTCCGCACGCAGACTGACCGGATGGCCGACGCTCGAAAGCCCCGAAATCTCGTGGATCATGGTAGCCCGAGCGGGCACAGCAATTAGCGCTGGCAGCAGTAAAATAGGGAACCAGCGACACCGTGACCGGTGCGACATATGCTTCTCTCCTCTCTCTCAAACTCAGAATCAAACTAAAGGCGGGGATACCCCCTCTCTCAATCTCCGCCCCCATTTTAGCACGCCGACTTACAAAGGCAAGGGTTGGCATGAGAAATTGCAGTATCTGGGGACACGGCTATGACAGCAGCAGTTTTTTCGGGCTTAAGCCCCAAGCGGAGTGCCCCGAAGATGCCTTCAATCATGAACTTGGCACCACGGCATACACGGAACCACTTAGCGCGGGCTATTGTTCTTGATGGTGTTCACCCGCAACCCAAAGAAGCGCCAGCGGAGACTGGCAGACAAGGTGCCGCGGGACTATAGGGTGCCTCGCGCAAGCACGAGGGCGGAACTCACGTGAATCTCATTGCCAGGTCCTGCTCCTTCGCATTAGAGTAGGCCGTACTCTTGAGGTTTACCGTTCGTGTGTCGGAGTTCAGGCATGCCTTCAATCAGTTTGCGTTTTGGTGTTTTCGCTATTCTGGGCCTCGCGTTGGCGGCACATGCTGCTCCGCGGTCCGATCCCGCTGCGACGAATCAGAGCCAATCCGCAGATTTCGAAGGCTCTCGCAGTGAAGTCTACCGGCACGTGGGCGGGGTCGATTTGGCGGTTCACATCTTCGCCCCTCCCGGACATGTATCAACCGACCGAAGCGCTGCCATTCTGTTCTTCTTCGGCGGCGGATGGGCTAATGGATCTGCCAGCCAGTTCGTGCCGCAATGCAAACATCTGGCGGCGAGAGGAATGGTGGCGATCGCTGCAGATTATCGTGTGTATTCACGAAACCAAGCTATGATTGCTGACTGTGTAGCCGATGCGCAGACGGCGATGCGCTGGGTCCGGTCTCACGCCAAGGATCTGGGCATCGACGCCGACCGTATTGCTGCGGCAGGCGGATCGGCGGGGGGACATTTGGCAGCGGCGACGGCCATGCTCGACGATTTCACGTGTGACCCGCAAGCCACCGTGAGTTTTCGCCCAAACGCGCTCGTGCTGTTCAATCCCGCTGTGGATCTGAGGTCCACGATATCCGTATCGGGTCGGCCAAAGGTCAACACGCTGAAAATTGCAAACCGTATGGGAGCCAAGGCGGAGAATCTCTCGCCCGCGGCGCACGTGCGGGCGGGTCTGCCTCCGACGATTATTTTTCACGGCATGAGCGACACGCTGGTTCCGTTCTCAAGTCTGGAAGATTTCACCAAGGCCATGAAGGCCGCTGGCAACGACTGCAAACTCGTCGGCTTCCGGGGACGGAAACATGGTTTTTTCAACTTCGGCCGCAACGAGAACCGCTACTACCACGAGACCCTCTCCCAAGCCGAGTGCTTTCTAGCCTCGCTCGGTTACCTGAAGGCCGATCGCGCCAGCGACTACAACGAATACCGCAAGCCTGCAAGTCGTCCGGAGACGAGCGCGTCTCAACCTCGCTGAGGGGCTTCTTACACCACACGATAACTTGCTCTATCGTGTTTGTAGTTGAGTCTTTGGCCAGTTCAAAGCGGCAGCGACACCCCGGGGAAACGTCCAATCAGGGCCTTCGGTCGGTTGTGATTGGGAAGCGTTGCAGTTCGAGACAGCGACCTGCGTTCGCTCGGCCGCCATCGCCACCGCCTGAGGAATATCCAGATACTTGAGTACGTTCAGGAAGGTCGGCCCCTCGCGATGCGAGCCGGGCAGATCCGTCAGATCCAAGCCTGCCACCGCTGGCTCGAACAGCGATGCATATAGCGCGATGCCGGCGGCATTCCGCTCTGCTTGCAGCCGCAAGGGCAATTTATTCGTCACCGGTATTTGACGCACGGCCTGCATCGCCCGTCGTACGTCCCAAACGCGCATGCCGTCGAGCGTCTGCCCCAACAGCATGAAACGCCGGCGGATCTGCCTGTTGGGTTTGACCGCCTGGTTCCAGATCGTCGGCCCGATCCCGCGGGGAGGCGCATAAACGCACACGGTGCCCGTCTCCGCAAGCCGGTTGCGATATGCATCTATGCTTGCGTCGTCAGCCGCTGGTCTTACAGCCCGAATGACGCTGGGCAACGCGTTCCACGCCTGTGCGTCCGGCACAACGAGCACGGCAGCTCGCGACGGCTTGTCAGCCTGCGATGCCACGATCAGCGGCAGCCAAATGTCATGCTGGCTCGTGTATTCGAACGTCTGTATCCGCAGTCCGCGTTGCTCCTGGTCGCCGACTTGGCGCAGATCGAGCGGCCCGGCCTCCTGCGGCCAACCGGCAAAGCACTTCGTCCGTAGCGACTCCATCCAGCCGTCGCGCAGCCGATCCCACTCCTGCTGCGAAGCGGGCACCTTGGGCGTGGCGGCCTTGGGTACGAACGTTTCGTCGATTGTCGTGTTCAGTTGATCTGAAGGCAGCTCGCTGAAGACCTTCAACTGCTCCGGCTCGAACAGCGGAAGGGCTTTGGCATCGATGGGCGCGTCGGTGTTCTTTAGGAATCGGTTGAACCAGCGAAACGCCGCGACCTGCAACTCCTGCGTATCCTTGTGCGGCCCCTCGCTGATCTGCAAGCCCAGGGCGCCCTCGGCGTGGTACAGCCGATAGATCCGCCGCAACTTTTCGTGCGTACGTATCACGCCGTCGAGATGGAAGAGCTTGTCTTTGTCGCTGTTGGAGAACAGCAGCGGCCGCGGAGCGATGAGCGCCGCCATCAGGGGGTAATCCCACCTATACGTGTTGATCGGGAACATGCAGTCGCAGTGCCCCTCCACGCAGCCGTCCACCACCTGGTTGGTCAGATCGGTAATGCCCGCGACCGGCACGGCCACTTTGATGCGCGTGTCCAGGGCTGCAGTCGTCCACGTGTAGGCCCCGCCGCCGGATCGGCCGGTCATCCCGATACGGTTGGCGTCCACTTCCTTACGAGTCTGCAGGTAATCCAGGGCTCGGATGCAGTTCCAGGCCTCGACGCCCGCGGGCGTATAGCCTCGGCTGTTCCACCACCAGCGGCCCTCACGATAGGTGCCGTGATGAATACCCTCGATCTCGCCCAATTGCAGGGTGTCTATCATAAGACAGACGTAGCCATTCTGTGCGAACCAGCAGCCGTGATGCTGATAAAACGCCTTGTTTCCGTAGCTCACGCCGTTCTTCTTGACTTGCGCATGTCCGCAGGCGTACAGGATGGTGGGGGCCGGCCCGTCGATCTTCTTCGGCAGGTAGAGGTTGCCCGTCACGTAAAGGCCGGGCATCGACTGGAAGTGGAGCTTCTCGACGATGATGTCGTCGTGCTCGACGCGGCCGGTGATGACCGGCTTGAGGTCGCACTTCTCCGGCCGAGGGTCGAGGCCCAGCATCTCGAACAGTTGCCGACGGTAGACCTCACGCTTGGCCTTCCACTGTTCGAGCGTGGTCACGTCAGCCAGGCAGTTCTCGCGAAGCCGCTCGGTTTCATGCTGGAAGTACGCGGCGATCATCGCGTCGCCGCGAGATGTGTCGAGGCCGCTCTTCGCCACCGTCAGCGGCTTGTTCGACGCTGCCCAAGTTGCCACCGATCCGCAGCCAACTACCACTGCCCAGAAGGCGCACCGCTTAATCATCATGTCGTTACCCCTGCGAAATACGTCAGAAACACTGCGTCATTCGTTTCCGCATTTATGGTACCGGCGCGACGCTCATGCCACCAGCCAGCTGCGATTTGCGTGACGCTCCATCGTTCCGTGCTTTCCGCGTATTCGGTGGTAGCTCGGCCGCGCGCTGCGCTTGGTTGCGGCTCATCCGCATGGTAGGCTGCTGTCTTCACTGGCGTGCCCAGCAGTACGGAGGCAATCCATGCGAAGCAAGATGTTCAGACGCGCGGGTTTATTGATGCTGTTGCTGCCCGCCGTGGGCTTGGCCTGGGGCAGTGTCGGCCACCGCATGGTCGCCGACATGGCCGCCCGCCATCTGACGCCGGAAGCCCGCGCCCAGATATCCCGGCTCTTGGAGCCGTCCAGGTCTGGGGGTAGAGCTCCGAAGGTCTCAATACCTCAAGACAGAGAGCAGTCATCCCCCACGTACAAACAGCAAACGCTGTTGACCTCGCAGAGCCTCACCGACGTGGCCACCTGGGCGGACGAGGTTCGCAATCAACGCCGGTATCGTTGGTCCGCCCCGCTGCACTACGTGAACGTCCAGCCCCAGGCGGAATCGTTCGATTGGCAGCGGGACTGCCCCGACGGCCAATGCGTGGTCGGCGCGATCGCGCGCTTTGCCGCCGTGCTCCGCGACCCTCGATCGACGGACGCCCAGAAGACCGAGGCCCTCAAGTTCCTCATTCACTTCGTCGGCGACGTGCATCAACCCCTGCATGTATCGCGCGCCTGCGACCGGGGCGGCAACGACATCGCCGTCGAGTTCTTCCACCACCGCAGCAACCTGCACGAGGTCTGGGACATGCTCATCATCCAGCATGCACAGAAACCCTGGCCGGAGTACGCCCGCGAACTGGAGGCCGGCATAAGCGACGAGCAGCGGCAGGCCTGGGCCCGGCTCGACCCCTGCGTCTGGGCCACCGAGTCGTGGAAGCTCGCGCTCTCGAACGCTTACGCGGTGCCCAAAGATGGCCAGCTCGGCGACGAATACTTCCAGACCAATCTGCCGGTCGTCGAGCGCCGCCTGCAGATGGCCGGCGTGCGGCTCGCGGCACTGCTGAACGCGGTGTTCGGCGATGGCCAAGGCCTGGCCCAGATGGCCGCGCTGACCGCCACTCGACCTGCCGCCGCCCCCGCGGCCACGCAGCCCGCCTCCGCTCCGGCCAGCAGTACGCAGCCGTCATAATGGCCCGCGGTGTCGGTCACGGGCAAACAAAGGCACTCAACGGCGTAACCAAGGGGGGCAAAGTTGAGGCCCAGACGAATCGTCCACCCCACAAAAGTGCCCACATACTTGGCTCTCAAGCAAGCTGGTGGTAATCTTACCGCCAAGGTAAGGTGTCCACATGGCAATCAAGGCAATTCTGATCAAAGCCCTGGCCGGCCCGCTCGCAAAGCTTCTGACCAAATATTGGCTCGGTGAGGCGGCAGGCGAAGTCGCTGGGGCATGGACAGAGCTGCTGACCGGCCGCATCAAAGACTTCGCAGCAGGACGAGAAGCAACGCGTGATCTGGAGCGCACGGCAGACAGAATCGTCACCTGACTTGTTCCACTGTTCGAAAGCGAAGTTCAACGCGGCGACATCAGCGTTGAGGCCGTGGCCAATGAGCTCCGCGACACTCTGGAAGCCGAGGCCTCAGCCGCCAGCTTGATGGCCGGAGACCTCAATCCGCAGAAGATCGCGACAGCCTTCCGCCGCAGCCGCCCAATCGATCCGCTCATAGGCACGCGTGAGACAGACCTCTACAATCGCGCTCTCGACGAAACAGTTCGGTACCTCACCGCAATCGCGTCGAAGCTTTCCGGGTACGACGAAGCATTCGCAGCCGAAAGCCTGCGCCGCCTGAGCATGGGTCTGGAGCACGTAAACGAGATCCTGGACGGCATCGACCGGATCAAACAAGGCGTCGACAGCCTCAAACCCGAAAAACACTACGGCGATTTTGAAAAGAGCTATCGCCAGGTAGCCAAGACCGAACTGGACTACCTGGAACTCTACGGGACGGGCCTATCCTCTGCCTCAAAGCGTCACCCTTTGCACGTGGGCTATATCTCGCTCGGCCTGCAGGAGGATGGGCAGGAAGCAGACGATGCCGGCCCTATCCCGGTGGATTCCGTCTTCGACCAGATGGAACCCGGCCGCGACCGACTGTTCATCGTCGGCGAGGCAGGAAGCGGCAAGAGCACCATCATGCGTTGGGCCGCCATGACGGCGGCGGGTTTCACTGATTTTACATACAAACGGCACGCTGCCAACGAAGAGGAACTCGAAAAAGGGGTGCTCTTCAGTAAGACTGAGACACGCAAATCGGCAAGGCCGAAGGGCAGCGTTGCACAGAGAAGCGTCCCCCATGGCCGTCTTCTCTTTACAGATGATAGCAGCACCCTTTCGGTGGCAGATTCCTCCGTTACTCCATGGCGCGGCCGCGTGCCTTTCCTGATCCGACTGAGGGATTGTGACGACGGGCGCCTGCCGCGGATCGAGCAATGGGCGGAGCGGTTGCGTCGCGACGGTATGCTGGGCGAGACGCCCCAAGGTTGGGTTGAATCGGTCCTGCGGGAAGGCCGGGCTCTTCTCCTTATCGACGGAGTAGACGAGGTAGCGAAGGAACACCGCGATGCTGTCCAAAGGGATATCGCCGCGTTTCTCAAGCAGTGGAAGGGCAACTTCTGCGTGGTGACTACGCGCCCAGCGGCAGTCGAGCACGGCTGGCTGAAGGGCCTCGGATTCGAGGAGGTGCGGATCAGCCCGATGTCGAACGCGGATCGCAGTCAGTTTATCGATCACTGGCACGAGGCCGTCGCCGAAGCCGCGCTTATCACCGGTAAGACCGACAACAAGTCCAAAGAACTTGCCGCTGCATTGAAGAAGAAGCTCGCCGACACGCCCGAACTTGCCCGCCTGGCCACCAACCCCCTGTTGGGGGCAATGATCTGCGCTCTTCACCGCGATCTGGACAAGGTGCTGCCGCGCCGGTCGCACGGCGTTGTGGAAGAGCTGGTCAAAACCCTCCTACAACGCGACGAGCTTACCGGCATGGGCTCTGCGCACCTGCCGGAAGCCTACAAAGCATTGGACGAAGACCAGCGCAAGGATATCGTGCAAGACATCGCTGTTGCCATGATCCAGGCCTCGCGATCGTCATTGGATCGAACGGATATCATCCCCGCCATCGAGCAGCGTCTGCGGCACATCTCCGGACGAGACCCAGCCGAGTCTGGCGACGTGCTCTTGGCGCTCATCGAGCGCAGCGGCATTCTGAAAATCGTCCGGCAGACCGCTGCAGGCCCCCAGGCCAATCATCCACAAACGGTCGAGTTCAGCCACAATACGTTTCGCGACTATCTCGCCGCCCGCCATTTTGCTCAACAGAATGGCGACGCCTTGTTGAAGCTTCTGGTCAACCTGTGGAAAGACGGCGGCTTCGATCCGGTGCTGCTGTTTGCTGTCGCCGTCCCGGGAAAGCAGGATTTCGCCACGCGACTGGTCAATCGCTTTGTCTCAAAGGAAGATTCCAACAAGACCAGGAGCACGCGCGACAAAAAAGTTACGGCGGCCGAGCACGCACGGCGGTTCATGGCCGTACGCCTGCGGGCCTCAGCGACGTATCTGGACCCGGACCTCACCAGCTGCGTAGACGCTATCACAAAAGGGATGTTCCCGCCCCGGACGATGTCCGACGCTGAGGCCTTGGCTGCGATGGGCGACTCGGCCATCCCCTTCCTGCCCAAGAAACCGCCGTCCAACGCTCGCCGCGCCGCCGCAACTGTCCGCCTGTTGCGCCTGATGGGAACCGAACAGGCCAGCGTCAGATTGCAGTCTTACGTTGAAGAAACACGTATAACCGTCTTGATCGAGTTGGCCCAAGCAGTGAATCCGCTGACATTGCCTGCCGTCCAGGCGATGGTCTCGAATACCGACGAAGGAGTCCCAAAGGCAATTCGATCTCAGATCCGCGATCTAACGCCGCTGGCCAAGCTCGCCACGCTGCAGACTTTGAACCTGGCCCTAACCCAAGTCAGCGATCTCAGCCCCATCGCTGGACTGAAGGTGTTGCAAGGACTGTACCTCAGCGGAATCAAGCTCAGCGATCTCAGCCCCATCGCGGGACTCAAGGCATTGCAAACGCTGTACCTCAGCCGAACGCGGGTCAGCGATCTCAGCCCCATCGCGGGGCTGAAGGCGTTAGAAACGCTGAACCTAACCGGAACCCAGGTCAGCGATCTCAGCCCCATCGCCGGACTGAAAGCGTTGGAATCGCTGTCCCTAGACGGAACACCGGTTAGCGATCTCAGCCCCATCACTGGACTGAAGTCGCTAGAAACGCTGAACCTAACCAGAACACAGGTCAGCGATCTAAGCTCCATCGCGGGACTGAAGGCATTGCAAGAGCTGTACCTCGGCGGAACAGAGGTTAGCGATCTCAGCCCCCTCGCTGGACTGAAGGCATTGGAGACGCTGTACCTCAACGGAACCCAGGTCAGCGATCTCAGCCCCATCGCTGAGCTGAAGGCACTGCAAGACCTGTACATCAACGGAACACCGGTTAGCGATCTCAGCCACATCGCGGGACTGAAGGCTTTGCAGGACCTGTACCTCGGCGGAACCCAGGTCAGCGACCTCGCCCCCATCGCTGGACTGAAGGCATTGGAAACGCTGTACCTAGAGGGAACACAGGTCAGCGATCTCGGGCCACTAATGGGACTAGCCAAACTTCGATGCTTGACGGTACGGGGCTTGAAGCTCAGCGACCACACATCGCTGGAAGCTCTGAAGAAGCGCGGATGCGAGTTTCACGAGGCCTGAGCTTCCCTGATAAGGCAGATATCGTCAGGCACTCTGCGCCAGCGTGGCACCGGGCAGGAAGTCCAGGCGGACGAGTTGGTCGACTTGGAACTCGGTCACCGCATGGCCGGGCAGCGGATAGGCGACCAGCGCGGCCAGGCCGGCATCGGAGGGAACGGGCGGCGTGCCGGTCCAGGCTTGACGCATGACCAGCAGGTGCGGGCCGAGGTTCTCGTCAGAGGTGACGACCTCTGTCACCCGGCCGTAGGCACAGCCGGTAAAAGTGCTCGACGAGGCTGCACGCGTTTCAGATGGTGCAAGAGAGGAAGTCTCCGCCCGATAGGCAGCCAGGATGGCGTCCTGGTCGCGGCGAAGTTGATCGAGAGATCGCGGCATGTGACTACTCCCTGAAAGCCGTACTATTGCCGATGTCTACAAGCTGAAAGCCAACAGCTCATGGCTGCTCTTGAAG
>JBJKSL010000638.1:0-4269 GCA_046704145.1 Phycisphaerae bacterium | reverse complement strand
CGCCAACCAGGCCCGCATGCAGAGCCGTGCCCTGCGCGGTGAAAATGATCCTGCGCGCACGAGCCAGGTCGCGTGCAAGGTGAGAAATCCCGCCGAGAGTCACCAGACCGTTGCGGGCATCGAGCCGGCCACGAAGCGTATTCGCGATGGATTGCGGCTGCTCGAAGATCTCCTTGGCCATGTAGTGCTCGTGGACGCCAAGCTCGATCTGCTCGAGCGAGAACTCCACCTCCTGCACTTCCTTGGTCACAGGCACGGCATCCAGCGTCATAGTACGGAAGCCGTCTTGTGATACCGTGGCCATTTCACCGTCGGAGAGATAAACCACCTGGTGCGTGTGGGCGATGATCGCGGCAGCATCCGAGGCAACGACGTATTCCCCGTCACCAACGCCGACGATCAGCGGGCTGCCCTTGCGAGCGCAGACGATGCGATCCGGCTCGTCAGCGCTGATAACCGCAATACCGTAGGTCCCCTGCACCTCCTGCAGCGCATCACGGACGGCCTGCTCGAGATTGCCGTCGTAAAACAGGCCGATCAGTTGGACCAGCACTTCCGTGTCCGTCTCGCTGACGCAGCAGACATCCTTCTGTTCGAGAAAAGTACGCAGCGCTCGATAGTTCTCGATGATGCCGTTGTGCACCAGGGCGATACGCCCGCTCTTGCAGACGTGCGGATGAGCGTTGTTCTCGCTCGGACCGCCGTGAGTGGCCCAGCGAGTATGTGCGATGCCCACGGTAGCCTCGCTACCGCTTTCGTCCAGGCGGGCCTCTAACGCATGAATTCTGCCCAGCGACCGGCGAATGACGAGTCGGCCATCCTGCAGAACGGCAACGCCGGAGGAGTCATAGCCGCGATATTCCAGCCGCTTAAGTCCTTCAATTAGAATCGGGCGAGCATGCCGATGACCGATATATGCAACAATGCCGCACATGCGGAGGCCTCTTCCTGTGTAAGCGCTATGGTCGTCTGGCCATCTCCAGACGCTGCGAGCAACAGTATTATCGGATGCCCCAGGCGGACATCACAGGGGAGTCTGGCGCCCCATTTGCGTGACGGCCAGATGGAGCCCTCCTTATTCTTCGGTCTAGCGGCCTCCCAGGTTCAGCTAGACTGGGCACGGAGCGGCCGAACGGGAGAACCGTGACTTCGTGAAAGCCTTCTTGAACTCAGAAATTACACTTACTACACTCCCTCAGGTTACGGCTGGGAGCTTGCACTGGACCACAAACCCGACCAGAATCGGTGATCTGGAAAGGCCCAGTCACAATTTCCAGGAGCGACCAGTCAGGAGAACCCGATGTTGGCGAGCAGTTCTTACGCACCAGTGCTCATACTGATCCTCACGGTTATGGGGATGGTCGCGGGCATGCTGGGCCTCAGCAGTCTGCTTGGCCCCAAGCGGCGAGGGCCAGTAAAGGACGACACTTACGAAGCCGGCATGGCCACCATCGGCGACGCCCGCCAACGGTTCAACGTGCGCTTCTACGTGGTCGCCATGATGTTTCTGCTGTTCGACGTGGAAGTCGTACTGCTGTGGCCATGGATCCTGCTGTTCTACGACGCCGCTGTACACGGCAACAAGACCGCCCTGGCTGCATCCGGCCTGGATAAGGCGGCATTGTTCGGAGCCATAGCCATCTTCTTCGCCATCCTGGTCGTCGGTTACGTGTATGACTGGGGCAAGGGTGTGTTTCGTTCTTTGACGTGAATCGAGCGTGGTAATGTCCGACCCTCACACTGGCACCAACACTAAAGACGCGAAGTACGTGACCGCTCCGCACGCGGCAAGTCGTGAGGACATTCTTACGACACGCCTGGATGCGCTGGTTTCGTACTTTCGCAAGGCCGAGAACTGGTCGCGCAAGAATTCGCTCTGGCCGCTGCCGTTTGCGACGGCCTGCTGCGGCATCGAGCTGATGGCTACCGCAGCCAGCCGATACGACCTCGCCCGCTTCGGTGCCGAGGTCATGCGTTTCAGCCCCCGGCAGGCGGATCTGTTGATCTGCGCCGGACGCGTGGCCATCAAGATGATGCCCGTTCTGCAGCGCATCTACATGCAGATGTGCGAACCCAAATGGGTGATCAGCATGGGAGCCTGCGCTTGCACTGGTGGGGTGTTCGACACCTACGCCGTGGTGCAGGGCGTCGACCAGTTCCTGCCCGTGGACGTCTATGTGCCCGGCTGCCCGCCGCGACCCGAGACGCTCATCGAAGGCGTGATGGCCATCCAGCACATTGTCGAGCGCGACGGCCTGCGTCCCAGCGCCGAACGTGGCAAGGGCTACCAACTGGCCATCCAGGACAAGTACCAACTGAACGTGCCCGCGACCGCCAAAAGCTGATCGCGCGCGATAGTTGAATCTGAAATCCGAGATCTGAGATCCTTACTCCGAGATTCAGCATGTCTACTCAGCAGGTGATCGACGTTTTGCAGCAGACTTTCGCGGACATCGATTTCGCGCCCGCTCCCCTGCTGACCAGCAAAGAGCACACCACCGACCAGATCTGCGTGCGCATCCCGCCCGAGCGTCTGGTCGAGGTCATGACCTTCCTCCGCGACGACGAACGCACGCGCTTCGAGCAACTGATCGACGTGACCTGCGTCGATTACCTCTATTTCCCCAAGGCCAGCGACCGTTACGGCGTGACCTACAGCCTGCTTTCACTCACCCACAACCACCGGCTGTGGGCCAAGTGCTTCGTCAACGACCCCGATCCCGAAGTACCCAGCCTCACCAGCGTTTGGCCGGGAGCCGACTGGACCGAGCGTGAGGTCTTCGACATGTTCGGCGTGCGCTTCGCCGGCCATCCGGACCTGCGGCGAATCCTCACCTGGGACGAATTCAAAGCCTACCCGCTGCGAAAGGACTATCCGCTACGCGGCGTGGGCGAACGCGAAGACTTCCCCACACTAACCCGCGAGAGCAGCTGAGCTTCGTGCCCTTCAAGTCCAGCCCACGCTGCCTGATCTGCGGGCAGCACTCTTCAATACAGCAGTGAGTCCAGGCGGCGTTTGGCGGCGGCGAGCTCGCTGAGCGGGCGATCCGAGTCTGTGCGTCGTATAAATGTCACATTGCGGTAGCCGGCCTGGTCCAGGTTGGCCAGGTACTCCTCCAGGTCAACCTGGCCGGAGCCTAGCGGTACCTCGCGGCCGGAGCGGCCGGGCGTGCCGGCAGTCGCGTCGCGGGCGCGGGCGATGAAAATGGAACTGGCCAAGGGCTCGATGCCGGCCAGCGCATCGTAGCCGTCCATCACCAGGCTGGCGGGATCATAGCAGGTGCCGAGGGTCGGTGAGTCCACCTGCCGCAGCAGGTCGGCCAGGGCGACCGGGTCGGCGCCGCCGGTCTCGAAAGCGACCAGCGTGCCGGTGCGATCGGAAAGGCCGGCGATGTGCCTTAGGACCTCAGCGAGCGTACCTTTCTGCAGGGCCCGTTCATCCACCCGGCCAAGATGCGTGGTCAGCATGGGCACGCGCAGCTCGGCAGCCATCTCCATGAGGGCGCGGGTCTTGTCGAGTCGCTGCTCCAGGCGGGCGGGGTCCATGAGCCGATTGCCGCCGAAGTCGCCGCCCAGTGCGGCCAGTTCGAGGCCGAGGCCTTGCACGAAGTGCAGCAGATGCCGCCGACCGGTGCGGCTGAGTTCGCCGGGCTCGACCGGGCCTGTCACCGCGGGCAGCTCGACCTTGCGAAACCCCAGTTGCGCGGCCGACTGCATGGCCTCTTTCACCGGCTGACCGAAACTGTCCAGCACTACGCCTGCTTTGCCGTTCATGGTTGCACTCCCTGCATACGGTCTAAGAACACCGCAAGTTTAGCATGCAGCGAGCGCAAGTTGGAGGTCCGACCGCTATAAGCGCGATCGGCATTATGCGGACTGGCCCATCTGCTTCTTCTGCAGCTCGGCGGTCTGGGTGTAGAAGCCCGCGACGGTGCCTGAGATCAGCAGGAAGGGCATGAAGATCGAATTGCTGACCAGCAGATTACGCAGGTGGCTCCATAAGATAGGATTCTGGTTGCAGAGGACAATGAGCCCGGCGACGAACAGCAGCGTGCCTTCCAAGCTGGTGGTAAAGGCGACAGTCTCGTCGGATGCGATGACGGCCAGTGAGACCGCACCAGCGAAGAAGATGCCGACGCCGATGAGGACCACCTGTCCATCCATGCCCATCCAGTCGAAGACGAAGAGCCCGACCACCGCGGCCCAGAAGCCGGCCAGAAAGGCTACCGCAGGCCGTGGCAACCACAGGCTGGCGCCACCCAGGCTGAG
>JBJKSL010000637.1:0-3862 GCA_046704145.1 Phycisphaerae bacterium | reverse complement strand
TGTGGGACCGGCGATTACGGCCGAATGGCGATCGACGCCGGTCCCACATGTGTTGTCGCGTGCGAGCGTCTGATTGACACCCGCATCTATATCACATTGCCTCGATGGCCATGGCCACCGCTTCACCGCCGCCGATGCAGAGCGAAGCAATGCCTCTGCGGGCGTGCCGCATGGCCATCGCATTCATCAGCGTGACCAGTATGCGGGCTCCGCTGGCTCCGATTGGATGACCAAGCGCTACCGCCCCGCCGTTTACGTTCAGACGATCGTGAGAGATGCCGAGCTCCTTCATCGCTGCCATAGGTACGACGGAGAAGGCTTCGTTGATCTCCCAAAGATCGATATCGCTGACTTTCAACGAGAGCTTGTCCAGGAGTCGCCGCAAAGCGGATACCGGAGCGACGGTAAACCACTCGGGTTCGATGGAAGCCGTCGAGTAGCCCAGGATGCGCGCCTGCGGTTTGATGCCGAGTTGCTTGACCTTGTCGGCCGAGAGCACCACCACGGCTGCGGCTCCGTCGTTGACGCTGCTGGCGTTGCCGGCGGTCACCGTGCCCTCTTTGCCGAAAGCCGGCCGAAGCTGACGAAGTTTGTCCTCTTTGAAACGCTTGGGTTCCTCGTCTTCGCTGACGGCCACGGTGGTCTTGCCCGCCGGAGCCTGAACGGTCACGATTTCCTTGGCGAAAGTACCGTTAGCGGTGGCCTCCAACGCTCGCTTGTAGCTGGCGATGGCGAAAGTGTCCTGTTCCTCGCGGGAAAACGAGTATTTCGTCGCGCACGTGTCGCCGCACGTGCCCATGTGCACGTTGTTGTAGGCATCCCACAGGCCGTCGCGAATCATGGAGTCGATCAGTTCGCCGTTGCCCATGCGATAGCCCTGCCTCGCTTTTTCGAGCAAATACGGGGCCTTGGTCATGCTTTCGGTGCCGCCGGCCACGATCGCGGAAGCATCGCCGCACTGGATGGCCTGGTCGGCGTGCATGACCGCCTTGAGCCCCGAGCCGCAGACCTTGTTCACGGTCATGGCTCCGACGTTTACGCCCAGGCCGGCCTTGATCGTCGCCTGCCGCGCAACGTTCTGCCCGTTGCCCGCGCTGAGCACGTTGCCCATGATGACCTCATCCACCTCGGCGGCAGGCACCTGAGCCCGCTCAAGGGCGGCCTTGACTACGATGCTGCCGAGAATGGGTGCCGATATTTCGCCGAGGGATCCGGATAGGCTGCCGATTGCCGTCCTAATGCCGCCCGCAAGAAATACTTCCTGTCTCATGTTTTCAATCTCCACGATGTGCCGACAGGTCGATCCAGCTCAACGGAGCGATGCCTCTTCCCGCCGGTATGTTTCCAGGATTGAAACAGCGTTGTGCGTGGCCGCGTTCCTACGCTGAGCAGGACCAGATAAATGTACGGGCCCCACACAAGGCTGCATAAGTACCACTGACGATTACACTGACGATATAAGCTGCTGTTCGATACCCTTCCTGAGACGCAACGGCGCAGATATGTGCGCGCATGCTGCTGATCTTCCCATGCCCTGCAAATAACCGAGGCTTGCCTTGCCGCAATCAGCCTTGCTGCTGCTCGGCCAGTTTGCCGGCTTCCACCCCACTCTTGCGGACTAATTCTGCCCAGGATTCGATGGCCTTGGTGTTGGCCTGAATGAACGCCTGGGTATTGGTGCGGAGTGCCCCCAGCGTAGTTTCCCAAAGCGACGGCACACGGGACTGCAGATCGTCGAGAGAGTGGAACTCTCCACCTTCGAAAGACTTACGCAACAGTTCGAGGCCTGTGCGGTAGGTCTGGTCCACTGCCCGCATGTACTCTTCGGCACTCTTCTGGGCCGTGGGGATAGCCTCCATGGCCAGGGTCTGGGCTCGCTTCTGCCAGTCCTGAATGGAGTTGGAACCACCGGCCATCTCCGCCCACCACTGCATAGTTTCCTCTTGGAACTTGACCTGTGATTTCATGGCGGCGTCGAGTGTCTCGGTGGCCTTATGAAACCAGTCCGATACCATCTGTTGAGGCCTGACTGCTGTCATATCGTGCAACCTTTCTAACGCTGCGGAGTTTGCCGGCTGCACTCTCCGTCGAGGCAGCCTCATACAAATATATTCCAGGCTGCACCCTGGGTCTAGGACGCGTTGTGCATCTGCACAACGGCAGAATGTCGTCTTTAGGCGACAGAAACCCGCCCTCTCTTAGGGATATGCACCAGATCTAGGCGGACGATAGTGCGTCTGCACTATCGCTTGTGCCAAGGGGAAGGATTAAAACACATCGTACGAAAATACCTCAGGCCGCCCCGCCACCGTTTTCAGCCTTTCCCCCAGTAGCGGATTGCAGCGACACGAGCCGGCTCTCGAGTTCTGCGATCTGGCGTCGCAATTCAGCCGCCTCGCCGCTCTCCTGGCCTGGCGCTCGTCCGTCAGGTCGCGACATGAAAGGACCAAGCAGGGGGTTCATCAGAAAAGGATTGAACATTCGAGCCCACTCAGGAACCGCCGGCTGCAACCCCACTGCCTGGCGGAGATAGGACTCGAAGTGTTTTTGCGATTCCAGGAAGCACGACAGGGCCTGATTAAAGTACTTGTCGGTGAATTCGCGCACGAGTTGCTCGTTGGCTCGAATCACGCGATGCAGCAAGGGCGCGGGGAAGACGTCCAGCTTGGGCGGGTCCAGTTCGAGAATAATCTGAGCCAGCACCTTACCCGTGATATCGTGGCCGGTCTTGGAGTCCGTGACCTGGATCTCGTAGCCCTCACGAATCAACTCGTGGATCTCTTCAAGGCGCACGTGCTGACTGCGAGTGGCGTCATAGTAACGCCGGTTGGGATACTTGCGGATGTCCAGCCTTTTGGACTCCTGCCCTGAAGCACCGTTGTCCATTCCTAGCCTCCACTATAATGCAGCGAATGCACTATTCTACGGCCGGGGGTTGGCCGGATCAACAGCTTAGCCGGCGTCCACTGGAGAACTCACCCTACGTAATAGAATGAGCTTAGGTAGGGGGGAGGCCCCTATCTCACGCGCTTGGCGGAAACGCACAATTTTATTGTGCAGTTGCAGCATCGACGATTGACCGTACTCCGTCGTCCGGATATACTTTTTCGACGGGACGCGACCCAACCAACAAGGATAGACTCATGGATATCGAACAGAAAATCGCGGTAGTTACTGGAGCAGGTAGCGGGATCGGCCAAGCGGTCTCCATGGAGTTGGCCCGTCGCGGGTGCCTCGCGTTGGCCCTGGTCGACCAGTGCGAAACCTGTCGAAAAACGGCTGAGCAGATCGCTGCGAAGTATCCGAAGGTCGCGACCGAAGTCTTCCTCGGCAACACCACAGACGCGGGTTTTCGTCATCGGGTCTTCGAGCAGATGCGAGCCAAACACGGGATCGTGCAGATCTGCATCCCTGCCGCCGGGATCACGCGGGACGCTTTGGCAGTCAAAGTCGAGAAGGCCACGGCAAAGGCTCAGATCTATCCGGAAGAGTCATTCCAGACGGTCATAAACGTCGACCTGATGGCTCCCATTTACTGGGGGATGGAACTCGTGGCCGGCGTCGCGGAGGACCGCGCCGCACGCGGCAAGGGGCGATGGGAGCCCGAAGAGCAGATGCAAGGAGTGGTGATCTTCATTGGTTCGGTGTCTTCGCTGGGCAATAAGGGACAGGTCGCATACGCAGCGGCCAAAGCCGGCCTGGATGGAGCGGCTTCGACGCTGGCTGCGGAGGCCGTCTTCCACGGCGTGCGCTTCGGCGTCATCCACCCGGGATTCACGGATACGCCTATGGTGCGAGCCCTCGGCGAGGAGTACATCCGGGCCAAGATTCTGCCTCAAACGCAACTTCGCCGCCTGATCCG
>JBJKSL010000636.1:0-6212 GCA_046704145.1 Phycisphaerae bacterium | reverse complement strand
CTTTCGAGGAGGTCGACGTCGCCGCACCGCACGAGGCCCTCTTTGCTGACGAGGAAGCGGACGAGGAGGACGACGACGAGTTCAGCCGCCGTATCAAGGCCGTCGAAATCGGCGAAATAAACCTCGGCCGTGAGTTGGCTGAAGTCGAGCCAGCCGAGGACGCCGCCGCGGAATCGGAACCGCCGCCCTCCGACGCCGACAGCCCCTCCGACGAGGAGGAGAACCCCGAGGAAACCCCATGACCACTGAAGGACGCCTCGCACAATTGGGCCTGACGCTGCCGCCGGCCCCCGCGCCGGTCGGCTCCTACGTGCCATACGTCGTCACCGGCAAGCTCGTTTTCACCAGCGGCCAACTGCCCATGTGTGATGGCAAGCTCACCGCGACCGGCAAGGTCGGCCTCGACCTGACTATCGAGCAGGCTGCCGAGGCTGCCAAGGTCGCCGTGCTCAACGCTGTCGCCCAGGTAGCGGCAGCAGCAGGGGGGCTGAACCACATCGTGCGAATCGTGCGGTTGGGCGTCTTCGTCAACAGTGCCGATGGCTTCACCGATCAGCCCAAGGTCGCCAACGGTGCGAGTAACCTGCTGGTAGAGATCTTCGCCGACGCCGGCAAGCACGCCCGTTCGGCCGTAGGCGTCAACGAACTGCCCCTCAATGCTGCTGTCGAAATCGAGATGACTGCCGAAATCGCGTAAAACCGCCGCTTGCGGCTTCGCAATCTTCGCTGGTGCGGGAATCCTTTCCCGCACCCCCTCTGGCGGGAATCCCTTCCCGCGTGCTTTCTTGATCGCGATGTTTATACCGCCGGTGCCAGATACGGCTTCCGCTCCCCACGCCGCATCAGCTTGTTTGCCTCCTCGTCCGCCTTCTCCAGACGCGGATCAGTGAAGAATAGGTGGCTCTCGGGGTGCACGTACAGCTTGCGTCCGACGCGATATGCGATGTTCGCTGCGATGCACGGCAGCAGGGCGATCCTCGCTGCTTCGATGTTCCCCGACGGCTCCTTGCGGCCGCGCACGCATTGGACGAAGTCCTTCATGTGAGCCACCGTCAGCGGGTCTATCGCCGGTGCGGACGTCGGCTTCGCCTTTTCACCGATCCCGAGGAACGTAAGATCCTCAATCGCCGAGTTGGCTCCCGCGGGCAACAGCAGCAGTCGCGAACCGCTCACGTACAGCGTCTTTTCGCTGCCAAAAAACTGCACACCGCTCCGCGCCGGCAGACCTCCTGACGCATTAATGTCACCACCGCCCACGTTCGCACGCTCCGGCACCGCCGGCAGCGCCGCCGGCCCCCATCCGGCATACGCATTGCTCAGCCGCATGGAGAACGCCTGCACGAAATTACCCTGCGGACGCGTGTACTCGATCAGCACGTCCAGCGTGTCCGGCGTCTCGCGAAAGTCGTTCAGCCCGTAGTTGCCGCCCACCGCCACCACGCTCCGCGGCACGGTAACCCGCATGGCGTTGTTCACCATGTCCTGCAGATGCACGTTCCACGCCGCCGCCTCGCCGCCGCCGTAATCCCAAAAGTGCATCGGCTGCTGCACCCGTGCCGCGTTGTAAGCCCGCTTCGGCGCCGGCCCCATCCACCTGTCGTAATCGATGCTCACTGGCGGATCGCCGTCCTTCACCTTGGGCTGTGCCGACTGTTGCACGAAACCCCACGTCCGCGTCTGGGCGATGCGACCGATCGTCCCCGAGGACGCAATTCGGGCGGCCTCCGCGACCGCACTGCACGAACGGTATTGCATGCCCACTTGCACGACCCGCTTGTACTTGTGCGTCGCGTAGATCATCGCCGCTGCCTCATGATCCTGCAGCGCCAGCGGAGCCTCGACATAGATGTCCTTCCTGGCGGCGCACGCCGCCAGGAACGGCGTCGCATGCCAGTGGTCCGGCGTCGCGATGACCACTCCTTCCAGCAGATCGTTCTCGACCACGTCGCGGTAATCGCTGGTCTCGACTGGCCGCCTGCCCGTCAGCCGCTGAACCAACTCCACCGCAGCCCGAAGCCGCAGGGCGTCCACGTCGCACACCATGGAGATCGCTGCACCTACTGTCGCCGCCGCCTCAATCAACTGCACGCCGCGACGCCCGCAGCCGATCACCCCCAGCACCACCGGCCGTGCATCGTCCGCCCCCAGGCCTGCCGCGTCGGCACGTCGGGACACGGCAGCCAGCCCCAACGCTGCACCCGCGCCCTTGAGAAAATCCCGCCGAGCGACCGTACCCGCACGCGATGCGACCCCGCTAAATCCGCCTGTAGATTGCGACATCAGTTTTGCTCTCTCCGGCTTGCACGCTGTGTGGCAGGCCCCAAGCCGCTCCCACACGAAAAAACGATCCTCTGTACTCCCGATACTACGTCACTCCGACCGCCACCGATCGCAAGTCTGGCCATTATCCGCCCACACCATCCGTCTGACCAGCGCGATAACCCCTCCGACGCCCAACAACTCCGGAACTTGCCCGACTTGAAACCTGAAACGTGAGACTTGAAACCCTCTTTCTTCCTGCTCCGCCCTTGATCTACCCCGCAACCCGCCCCAAGATACACGCTTCTGCCGCCACGGGCTCCGAACCGGACCTGTCCAGGTCCAGGAAGGGAAGTCGCCATGAAAATACGTACAGCTTGTCTCGCCGCCGCTCTCGCCGTCAGTCTGACCACGGCCGCCATGTGCATGGCCGAGCCCGCCAGCCTGGCTACCGTCGCCCACCAGCAGAGCATCCGAGTGCTCATCGTCACCGGCGGCCATCCCTTCGACCACACAGAGTTCTTGCAGATGTTCGACGGCCAGCCCGACATCACCTGGACCGAAGCCGTCCTGCCCCGCGACGCCGATGTCTTCAGCCTCGAAAAGGCCGGCACCTACGACGTGATGGTCTGGTACGCCTTCAGCCAGAAGCCCGACGCCCAGATGCAGAAGAGCATCAAGGCCTTGCTCGACGCCGGCAAGCCACTGCTCGTGCTGCACCATGCCATCGCCATCTTCCCTGAATGGCCGGAGGCCGAGAAGATCATCGGTGCCCGCTACGTCCTCCAGCCCGAGGCCGGCCATCCTGGCTCAACCTTCAAAGTCAACCAGCCGCTCGACGTGAAGATCGCCGACAAGAACGACCCCATCACTCGCGGCATGGAAGACTTCCACATGGTGGAGGAAGTCTACAACCAGGTGCCCATAAGCTCGAACGTCCATACCCTGCTAACGACCGACTGCCCCGAAAGCGTCTCGCAGATCGGCTGGACCAACACCTACGGCAAGAGCAACATCGTCTACCTCATGGCCGGCCATGGCCCAACGACCTACCGCAACCCCAGCTATCACCGCCTGGTCATGCAGTCCATCCGCTGGCTCGCCGGTTCACTGCCCGACCCCTCAGGGGCCGGCTTCTCCCCGCTGTTCAACGGCAAAAACCTCGACGGCTGGACCGTCACCGGCAAGCCCGAAGCCTTCAAGGTCGCCAACGGCATCATCCACAGCGATGCAGGCAAGGGCGGCCTTTGGATGCGAACCAACAAGACCTACTCCAACTTCGAACTCCGCGTGCAGTGGAAAGTCGGCATGGACGGCAACAGCGGCATCTTCCTCCGCGCCAGGGAGCAGGGCTCGCCTTGGCTCACCGGCACCGAAGTACAGATCACCAACGAATACCGCGACCTGGCACACTGCACGGGATCGCTCTACGGCATGGCCGCCGTCAGCCCTCGCCCCGATGAGCGTGCCGACGTATGGCACGAGACCGACATCCGTTGCGACGGCTACCAGATGAAGGTCTGGTGCGACAACATCCCTGTTATCGACGTTGACGCCCGTAACGTGCCCACCCTCGCCGGACGCTCGCTGACGGGCTACATCGGCCTGCAGGACTCGCACAACCCCAAGGGCTACATCGAATATCGCAAAGTCCTCGTAAAGGAGTTGCCAATGAGCAAAGGCGGAGCAGATCTCTGGCGGATCGGTACCCAGGCATACACCTTCAACCGCTACACCCTCTTTGAGGCCATCGACAAGGCCCGAGCACTCGGCCTCAACTTCATCGAGCTCTACCCCGGCCAGGCTCTCAGCCCCGACAAGCCCGACATCAAGTTCAGCCACGACTCACCCAAGGAAATCCGCGACCTGGTCAAGGCCAAGCTCGCCGAGGACGGCATCACCGCCATCAACTACGGCGTCGTGCTCTTCAAGCCTGAAGAGACCGAAGCCCGCAAGATCTTCGATTTCGCTAAGGACATGGGCATTCAGACCATCGTCTCTGAGCCCGAAAACTCGCCGAAGATGTGGGATCTCTGCGACAAGCTCACGCAGGAGTACGGCATCAACCTGGCCGTGCACAATCACCCGAAGCCATCGGTCTATTGGGACCCGAAAGTCCTGGCCGCAGCCATCAAGGGCCGCAACCCGCGCATCGGAGCCTGTGCCGACACCGGCCACTGGATGCGATCGGGCATCGATCCCATCGAAGCCCTGCACATACTTGAAGGCCGCATCATCTCCTCGCACCTCAAGGACCTGCCCGAGTTCGGCAAGCCCGAGGCCAAGGACGTGATCTGGGGCACCGGCCAGGGCAACCTCAAAGCCGTGCTCGCCGAACTGCACCGCCAGCGCTTCTCCGGCGTCTTCTCCATCGAGTATGAAAACCACTGGCTGAGTTCCATGCCCGAGATCGCCGAGTGCATCAAGTACTTCCACAAGGTCACCCGCGACCTGATGAATGTCCCGAGCTGACGTAGCCGAGTCAGAGCCGGGTTCTGTGAACCCGGTGCCATGTGGACCGGTGTCATCTGGTCAGAGCCGGGTTCTGTGAACCCGGTGCCATTCGTCTTAGAGTTTAAGTCACGTAACTGTGGTGACAGATCGAGGACCCCATGTTCAAGAAATCCACGCTTCTGATCGCAGGCCTTTCGGCACTACTCGCCGCCGCCCTGACCTTCGCCGCCGACCAGGCGAGCCGGCCCGTCCACGGGCCGAAGGCCGCCCAGATACGCACACAAGGCCCACAGTGGTGGCTTGCCGTAAGCGGCTACACCTTCAATCGCTTCACCCTCTCCGAAGCCATCGACAAGACCAAGGAACTCCACGCCCACTTCCTCGAGGCCTACGCCTGGGAGAAGGTCAGCCCCAACCACGGCAACATGACTTTCAACTGCGACATGCCCGCCGCCGTAATCGAAGAGGTCAAGAAAAAACTCGCCGACAGCGAGGTCAGGATCCCGACCTATTACTCCAACGACATCGGCAAGGACCCCGCCCAAACGAAGAGACTCTTCGAGTTCTGCAAGAATGTGGGCGTCAGGGTCATCGTTGCCGAGCCCGATCCCAAAGACCTTCCAGCCATCGACAAACTCGCTCAGGAGTACAAGGTCAAGGTCGCCATCCACAATCACCCCAAGAATCCCAAGGACCCCAAGTACACCAACTGGAACCCTGACAACGTCATGAAGCTGCTCGAAGGTCGCAGCAAGTGGATCGGCTGCTGTGCCGACAACGGCCACTGGGCTCGCTCCGGCCTGGACAGCGTCGAGTGCATCAAGAAGTGCAAAGGCCGGCTCATCTGCATGCACCTCAAGGACGTCAACACCATGGGCCCCGAAGCTCACGACGTGCCTTACGGCAAGGGAGTCATCGACCTCAGAGCCCTGCTGACCGAACTCAAGAACGAGAAGTTCTCAGGCGTCTTCTCCATCGAGTACGAACACAACATGGACAACAACACGAAGGACGTCGGCCAGTGCATCGCCTGGTTCAACAAAACCAAAGCCGACCTGGGAATAAAATAAGCAGAACTCTCCCAGCGGGATGCTCCCAACCCAAGCCGCCTGCGGCCTCGGATATGTTTCTAATCTGTGGTGCAATTCAAACGCCCGCGCGGCGGCAGAACTCGGCCTCGTCGATCACTTCGACACCCAGGGCTCGCGCCTTGTCCAGTTTCGATCCGGGATCGGCGCCGGCGAGTACGAAATCGGTATTCTTGCTGACCGAACCGACGGCTTTGCCGCCCAACTGGGCGACGAGGTCCTGTGCCTCCTTGCGGCTGAAGCGTTCGAGCGTGCCGGTAACCACGACAGTCTTGCCGGCCAGCGGCTGTGGTCCGCGAGTCTGCCGTTTGGGTTGGATCATGTTGAGCCCCGCCGCCCGCAGATGCTCGATGGTGCGCTGACCGGCTTCGCTGTGCAGGAAGGTAAATATGCTGCGAGCCATCTCCGGGC
>JBJKSL010000635.1:0-6518 GCA_046704145.1 Phycisphaerae bacterium | reverse complement strand
GGCCAGGGCGGCGATCGCCAGCCGAGCGTTCAGGCGTTGCATCGTGTCGGCCTCCCCTGCCCCATTCGTCCGGCGTAGCCCTTGTCGATCGCGGCGATCAACCGGGCATCCCGCCCATGCCGCCCATGCCCATGCCACCCATGCCCATGCCGCCCATCATGCCGCCGCCCATGCCCATGCCGCCCATCATGCCGCCCATGCCGCCCATACCTTCACTGGAAGAGCGGAAGCTCGGAATGCGGATAAGCAGGTCGCTGACGTCGTACACGCGCGAATATGGGCCGGGTTTCTGGTCCAGGTCTTCACGGGTGCTGATGCGGAGGATGCCTTTGTAGACATCATAATCGACCTCTCCCGCCGCACCGCTCACGTTGCTCAGCGCGAGGTTCAGAACGGCCTCGAAATCAGCATTCTCCAGCTTGATACCCATGGTGTCCGAGGTGCCGTCGATACCGATCACGGTCAGAGCGTTCCAGTTCGGGCTGATCGAGACCTTGGCGTGTTCGCTGATCCAGTTAAGCACCTCTTCCAGGCCGGTCCCCTCGGCGAAATCGACCGGTGGAGCCTTCTCACGCAGCTTCTCACGCACGCGGCGATCCTGCTCGTCCTCGCCGCTGATACCGGCCCCGAACGGATCGCGCTCGGCAATGATCCGCCATTCTTCCTCGCTCGGATAGGCTACGACTTGGTTGTCCTTGCCCGTAACCTCAGGCGTGCGGGCCGATTCAGCCTCCTCGAGGGCTTCCACCAGGTTGTTGCGAGCCTTGAGGTTGTTGTCACGCTGCTTTTTGATCAGCGCAGCCTGCTCCATGTCGTCCAGCACGAACTTGGCACGCTCGTAGGTCGGATCGATCACCAGAATCTCACGCAGAATGGCAGCCGCCTTCTCATACTGCCGCTCGCCGCGCAACTGCATGACCTGCTCGAACAACTGCCCGATCCGCTCTTGACGCTCCTGCTCGTCACGCTCGCGACGCTGCTGTTCCAGCTCCCGGGCGGTCTTGCGTTGCTGCTGCGCCTGAACCTCCTGGTAGGCATGCTGCTCGCTGTCGATGAAGCGGGCCAGAGAGTCCATCTGCCGGACCAAGGCGTTGTAGTCCTCGACCGAAAAATCTCGGCGAGCCCCATCCACCATCCGACGCGTCAGCTCCAGCCGTTCTCGCGCAACGTCGAACTGCTTATCCGCAATCGCCTGCCGAATGTCCCGCTCGTTCTGCCGGAACAATACCTCCGTACGCTGAGCCACGGCCTGCCGCCGCTGCTCCGCCTTGCCCAGCAACTGCGACTGCCCTTCCGCCTTACGATACTGGCGTACCAGCTCCAGCCCGCTGATCGCGTCCGCATTGTTCGGACTGATGCGCAGAGCCTCCTGGAAATGCCGCTCGGCCAGATCGAGCTGACCGTGCGCCAACGCCTCATTACCTGCTCGAACGGCTGCCGCCGCCTGACTGCGATCCATGCTCTGCGCGGGCTGCGCAGCAACAGAGACCGCGGCCCCACGCTGATTCGCGCGGCTCGGCTGCGTCGTCGCCGCGGCCGGACGGGTCGCGACTTTCGCCGGCTTCTTGGCCGGCAGCTTCGATTCCAACTCCCGCTGACGAGCAATGGTGGCCAGGCCATTCTTGGCCCGCCCAACCTGGTCAGCCGAAGCATATGCGTTCTTCTGCACCGCCCGGAACAAATCCCCGGCGCGAGTGCGATCGCCCGACTCCAAGGCCTTCTCGGCATCCTGCAGATCGCGCCGGGCCTTGTTCGATTGGTTGATCGCCACGACCACTTCTTCCGACAGCTCATCGCGCTGATGCTTCTGCTCCGCATTCAGCTGAGCCGCGTCGATCTCCAACAACAAGGCCTTGCTCTGGTCATATTGACCTGCCTTGAAGAGCTCGGACGCCTTGGACAGCTTCTCAGGCGCAGTCATCTCTGCCAGCGCCGGCAGAACGAAGCAGCCCATCACCACCGCAACAACAACCGAACGTGCGAGTTTCCAGCCCGTACTCAAGGGAAGGCCTCCTTCATCTGCGCCTGCAGGAGCCACTAGAGCAGATCAACTTTGCGTGTAGTGTCGCAATTCTCCCGAAACCTCCGGAATGCGACGAACGACCTCTACATACAAACGGCAAATGCCGTCGGCGGGGAAAGACGAATCGCGAGCGGGAGCGTGGCAGCCTCCCTTCCCGAAGTCCTCTAGAGCATTTTCACGAACGCGTGTAGCGCCTGGAACAGCCCACAACCACGGAGAGCGCTGTAGTCTGCCGCTACAACATAAGGGCAAATGCCCTAAACGCGGGGTCACCGCGTCCCTTACCCTTTCACAACAACAGGGAACTTTCCAATCCACTGTGCTCTTGCTTACGCCGCGGATTCCGCTCGTCCATCGGCGAGAAGCACGCGCCAAGTCCGTTTTCCATTCCCCCCAACCCACTTTTGCACCGCAAAGCTTACCTCAGGTCATAGCAGGATGCTAGTCCCCTCCGTCCACCGATGACGGATTTTGGGTGCCCCCCTGCCGCAGCAGCTTTAAGCTCATACCCCACTCAGACTTAGCTACGGCAAGTCATCACTGCGGCCCACGCCGGCCACCGACGTCCTGCCGGCCAATCCCGCCGCCCTGACGCCGAGTATCCCGCTCCTGACCCACGCCCACGCCAGCCCGAGGCTGACCCGCCGTCGGCCTCTTCATCAACTCGTTCCGCAGGTCCCGGTAAGTCGTCCGATCCTTCAGCAGCAGGTGCTCTTCCACTTCACCGTTAGCCTTCACCAGCGTGACAACAGGAGTGCCCTTCTCATCCATGTAACGCACGCGGTTGCGCTCTGCACTTCGCTCCGCATAGGGGCGATTCAGCTCCACGTCCGCCACCACTCCGTCATACACAAACTCCTGCAGTTGCTTGGTAAACCGCACCGGTTCGCCGAGTGCCACATCTCCCGCGCCGCTCTGCCATTCACCATTGTTCCATTGATACAGCGAGAACTTGACCGAATCCGATGCATCAGCATTCGTGACAAAGAAATGTTCCACCGGCTCCAGGTACACAGGATCCGACCAGTCCGACCACGCGCTGGCCAACATTACCTTGGCTGCATCCTCCGGCTGACGAAGCTTGGCCACCACCCCGGCGTACGGATTCACCACCCACACGCGAAGCCGATAGCGATAGGTCTCGCCCGGCTGAGCGTTGACATCCGTCAGCCACATCGGATCCACATCGGCTCCCAGCAGCAGCTCCTGCTCTTGCAGCCGTTTGGCGCGGGCCGCCTCCTGCTCCGCAAGGGCCTGACGCACCCGAGGCTCCAACTGCGTCAATCGCTCTTTGGCGTCTGTCGCATCCCTCGGCAACAGGCCTTTGCTGGCAGCCGTCTCACTCAGCAGTTTCTCAGCCTCAATATACTTGCCCTCCGCCACCAGCGACTCTACCTGCGCTGTCACCTTCTTGTAATCCACTCGCGGAGCAATCGCCTCGGGCTTGCCGTTATCCTGCTGATCCTGCTGCGGCAAGGTCACCTGGTAGTCAAGCTGCCAATCATACGTCGCATTGCCGGGCATGACCTGCGGCACCTTCCAGGCAACCGGCTCAGCGATCACACTTTGAAAGTTCGGCCGCAAAATGGCAGCCTGCTGCTCGCGCGCCTCCTTCTTCAGCGCCTCGATGTACAACTGACCGGCCGCGTTAACCACCGCATCACTGCCTTTGCCCGTCAGGGGCACGACATCCCGGCCTCGCAGGGCCAGCGTCTCGAAAGGCACCACCTGTTGAGGCGGCTCTTCCCATCCGCCGTTGGGCAGCAGGCGTTGCCGCTCCGCTTCCACCCGGACCACCATCAACTGCTGCCGGTCGACGGCATACTTGGCCCGAATGAAATCCGCCTGCTGAGCACGCCGGCCGAGCGTCGAGAACGCCGCCACCCACGCCGTACCCTTCGGTTCGGGCGCTTCCTGCGACGGCTGGCCTGCATTGGATTGGGGTTCATCCAACACTTGAACCGTCGCCGGCTCCAGTTGGGCCATGCCTCGCCCAGTGGTCAGAACCGGCTTGGCCGGCGGCATGATCTCAACCAGATCGAGCTTGCCACCCGTCTGAATCGCGGTGTCGAAGTTGGGCACCGGCGGAGCCAGCGGCACAAACACCGTCGCCAACTCACCTGACGCCTTCTGCGCCAGAGGCGGAGGTGTCCATTTCTTCTCGGGGTTGTTCGGCGGAGTCGCATTCTTCAGACTGCTCGCTGCCCCACTGACTGCCTTGTCCAGATCGTTATAGAACGCCGCCGGGCCCACCGAGGTCCCGCCGACTGCGACCGTGTACGGATCCTGCACCACGTAAAAGAAGATCGTCGCCGCCAGAACCCCTCCGGCCACGCCGATCACCAGCTTCTCCAGATGCCGCTCGCCGAAGCTGACGTTCTGTTTAGCCATACCCTAAACTCCTAACGCATCCGCTCTTATCGGCCGCCACAATCCAGCGGGACGCACGCAAGCTCCAAAACTTCATCCTCTACCAGCTTGGCCCGACCCACATCGCCATCGGCCGGCCAGGACCATTAAGCCACAAGCGCACCCGAAGGAATGAATCACAGACCTCCTCGTCGCCCGCCGCCACGCCGGCCAGTATTCATGCCCGGACTGGGCCTGAACACCGGCATGCCGCCGCCTTGTTGCATGTTCCCTCCGCTGCGGTTCGAGTCGCTTATATATGTCCCCGACTTTATGTCCGCCGGCATGATGTCCACCAGCTTCTTCTTGTCCACCTCGAACTTCTGCGGAAGAATGCAGTACTCGTACTCCAGGCGTACTCGAATCACCGGCCCAGAGCCGTAAACGTAATCCTGGAAATAGGGATTGGGATCCACCGCCTCGTAGCTCACCGACAGCGGTGTGTAAAAACCGATCCGGCTGATCTCATCCGTCACCCGCACCAACTCGGCAGCATCAATCACCAGCCCGATGGCCAGGTGCACGACCTCACGCTGCTCGCTGGCCCCGCGTTCCGTGAACACCGCATCCGCTGCCGCAGGAGGCGGAGCCGGACTGCTCACGTCCACGGCCGGCGCCCCGCCACTGCTCTGGCCCATACCCTGCGAACGGGGCAAATAACTGCCTACCGTAATGTACACCAGATGCTTGACCGGCATGTTGCCAACCCAACGATCGGCTTCCGGCAGAGCCTTGGCCGCATCATTGTTCAAGCGTGCCAGTGCCCGAATTATGTCTTCTTGAATCCACAGGCTCAACTGGGATTCCCACATCAACTCCACCGGCGCACTGCGGTCCGTGATCTGGTTCCGCGGATCCAGACTCTCATTACTCGCATAACAGTAGATCTCGTGAGCACGCTTGACGCTGGCACCCGAATGAGCATCCTGCTTGACCAGCTCCTCAGGGGTCAGTTTGTCCAGGCCCACCGTCGAACGACTCCCCAAAGCCGGGCTCGAACCTCTCGGCGAGAAGGCCGGAGCATTCAGCATCACCGGCGCACGCCCCTCACGCAGATTCTTCTTCTGTTCCGCCTTAAGCAACTCCGTGTTGTAATCGTCAATGTCCTGCTGGCTCGGCTTGTCCTTGGCATTCAGCATCGCCAGCAGCTCCCGCCGCTTCTGATCGCACTTCTCCCGGAAAACATTCGGAGCAAAAGGCTCACGCACCTCGGGAAAAATGTCGTTGTTCAACAGACTGTGAGGATTCGTCTTCGTCGCCTCGGCCAGAAACTTCTGCACCGACCTCCGCACCTCCTGCTCCTGCTTGCGAAGGTCTTCCACCACCCGCTCGTTGGCCGCTTTGCCCGCCACCCCCTGCAGGTTGGTATACACCTGCAGATCGGCCTGCAGGTCGGCCTGGGCGGTGGGCATGATATAACCCAACACCAGCACGACGATCGAAACCACGCCCAGCGAGCTGCAAATCACCAACGTCAGATGGGATTTGATCCACGCTATGATCTTGGCCATTGGCGTCACCTGTCTGGCACGAATGCCCGCACTTCAAACCAAACTGATTACTGATGAGGCTTGCGACCGTCGCGAACCGCGCCGGGTTTGCCCGCCGCAGCACGCATCGTCACTTCGACTGCCCCTCGCCACCTGCCGGAGCAGGCTTCTCACCCAGCGCCACCGGAACCAGAATCTCGAAACCCCAGTCCGTCGCCGTCGATTCCTTGGTCACCGGATCCACCAGGACAGACGGTCGGGCGGTGTTCGCCCCGGGCCCGCCAAATCCCACCGGACCGGCCTTCACGCCTTCCCCGCCCTCGCGCTTGCCCAACTGATAGCAGTCGACCAGGTGCGGAAACTCCACAACATAGGCCACATTGCCTTCCTTGGCCTTCTCCAGGGCTGCAAAGAAATTCTTCTTCAGATACTCGTAGCCCTCGCCGTTCGGAGTCCGTCCCTTGATGGTGATGATGAAACCCTTCTTCGCCGGACCGCTCGACTGCTCCGCCACCGGCTGAGCCGCGAAGGTCGCAGCCCCTAACGCCGCTTTCGTCTTCTGCAGCTGACGGTAATCGCTCATCACGTCAGACGAA
>JBJKSL010000634.1:0-5347 GCA_046704145.1 Phycisphaerae bacterium | reverse complement strand
TCTCGCGAACCGCCTTGAAGACCTCGTACCCCGTCTTGCCGGGCATGCGGATGTCCGTCAGGACCAAGTCGAAGGACTGCTGTGCGATGAGAGCGGTGGCTTCCTCGCCGTCGCGAGCGGTGTCCACCGTGCAGCCGTACTTGCTCAGGACGTCTCGCACCGTTTCTCGGATGATCTGCTCGTCGTCGATGACCAGTACGCGCTTGCCGGCCAGCAGGGGATCGATGGCAGCCTGCTGGGGACGCGCCCCAAGGATGCCGCCGTCAGGTTTGGTGACCTGTTTGACCGACTCCTTGATCTTGGCCACGTTGTCGATGATGGCCTGCAGGCGGTGACGCAGGTCGTCGTGGCCGATGTAGTCTTCGATCAGCGTGCTGGCGTCGCAGAGGATGTCTGCCAGGGGTGCGGCGATCTCGTTCAAGACGTTGTCGGCGATTCGGCCGGTGGCTGTGTGTCGCTCGACCACCAGCACCTCCAGCATGTGCAGGGCGATGGCGATGTAGCGGCCGAAAATGTCCGTGAACTGCCGGTCATCCTCGCTGAAGGCTCCGGGGTTGCGGGCCTCGATGTTGAATGTGCCGATGACTTGGTCGTGCAAATATAACGGCACGGTAAGGCTGGATCGGGCTTCGTTAATGCCTCGCAGGTAGCGTGGGTCGTTCCGCACGTCCGGGGAGATGTAGCTTCGCCCGGTGGCCGCGACGTAGCCACTGATGCCGCTGTTCTCCGTAGAGGCGTAGATGTCGATCTCCTGAGCCTCGGGCGGCAGGCCGGCACAGAGGACGATCTCCAGCTTGTTGGTATCCTTGTGCAGCAGGCGGATGCAGAAGTTGTCGAAGTTAAGTAGTTCGCGTGTGTACCGCAGGATTTTGCGTTCGAGCAGCTCCAGCCGCTGACGCATGTTCAGCTTCGACAGTTGGTCGGTATCGAAGCGGACCAGCTCGCGGCCGGCGTTGTCGATGGCGTCCATCTTCTTCTGCAGCCGACGAGCCCGCGTCCTCTCCGTTACCACGACCATTAGCCGATCGGTCTCGGCGCCTTCCTTGCCCAGAGGCGTCAGGGCGGCGTCAAAATAGCGATCATCTTCAGTGGTCACCGATGCGGAGCGAGCCCGGTGGTGACCGGAAGCGTCCTCGGCGCCGCCGTAGCTCTCGCCGACCAGCATTTGAATACGAGTGCGGACCTGTTCGGGGACTTCGGCAAAGCTGGCGTTGCTCCAGACCACCTGCCCTTCGAGATCGACGATGCATACCCCCTGGTCGATGGTGTCGAGGACGGTGGCCAACTGAACAGAGGTGGTAGTCTGGGTGGCCTCGGCAATTTGGGCTGCAGGGCCTACGATCAGATCAAAATGCTCGGCTTGGACCGCCACCATCGCCTCGTCCACGTTGGATACCGTGTGGACGACGGCCGCTTGGCGTAGCGCATCCAGCAATGCCGAGGACTCTGAAGAGTCAGGCATTATCACCAGGATCTTTTCCGCCACAGCAGGTACTGGACCCATCAGCAAGACCACTAACCGTGGTACCCCCTAAAACACGAACTCCCTGATGTTATCCGTCGAGAAAGCGTTATACAACAAAAAAGCTGAATCACACATTTTCAGCGACAGAACATTTCACGAAGCGATTTAGTTTCTTCCGAGCTGCGAGGCGTGGCTCACATTGGCCGCTCGCGTTTGCCGCCCGGAGTCGCCGGTATCGGCTGCAAATACTGTCTGCTGACTGCTTTGCGCCAATAGGATGGGGCACAGCCACTCGCCCACAAACTGTCGGTTTGCCCAGCCGATGTGGCCGCCACTGTTGCCCGAGTCGCCCATCTTGCGCGAGTAGGGCTGCTGCTTAAGTAAAGTGGAATAGAGACGGCGATCTGCCTCATCCAACCCCCAAGGCATCTGGAAGCCAACGGCCCCGGCCGCTGAGGTATGCTCACCGTCTATGGTGCCCATCACCGTGGTGCCGGCCTTCAAGAAGCCGATGTCGTAGCGGGAGTAGAAATTCCAGATGCCCTGTTCCGTTCGCCGCAGTGCTCGTCGCAGATCGTAGTCGGGCGAGATCGCCGGCGCGAGGAGTAATGCGGAGGTGATCTTTCGGCTGGGCGGCAGGGCCTCCAGGGCTAGTACCGCGACGCCTCCTCCGCCCGAATGGCCGATCAGATGAACGGGACGGCCGGGATGCTTGTCCTGGTAGGCGGTGATCTTCGCCGCGATCTTGGCGGCTTCGCGTTTGTTGCGCTCGTAGGCCCGCAAATTGACGGGGAACAGCAGCACGGAGCCGGCGGTCCAGTCGTACACCTCGACCGCGCCTGGCCACCCGCCATCGACCAGCCCCTCGGCGATGTTATGATTCAGGTAGCTCACGCCCTCAATGCCGGGCAACACCACGATGTAGCCGTGATTGAGGCGTTCGGTGCTGACTTCCCTGGTAGGTGAGAAGCAGCCGCAGAAGGGCGCCAAAAGCATCCCCGCCAATGCGACCCTTCTCAGCCTGGGCAGAGTCCGTGAGATCTGACGTTTGCTTCGAGATTGCATATCGCGTGGACCCTGGTTCACCTGCTGCGTGTTTGTCGGCGGTGGAGTATCGATAATAATCTGACCCGCTGGAACTCACAAGGTTTGTTCGAGCGGTTGCGAAGCTCCGCAGCAAAGATAAGACATCGGCAGACAGGCCTCTCTTGCTGGAATCGTTTGGCAAAAGAGGGCACCCCGTTGTGGCTTGAGCCGATGCAGATGCTTGGCCGGCGTGGAGCGCGCCAAGCAGCTTGACCAGGCGTCTCGGCGGCTGGAGAATCCACAAGGTCTGCATCGAGAGAGGCGAGTGTGTCACGGGTCCGTGGGTAAACGTAACATGCCTGTGGGTATGAAGATGCAAATCAAGGAAAACTCTCGGGGACTGTTTCTATTGATGCTGGGCGGGGCCGGACTGTTGGCGTCGGCGGCGAACCTGCAAGCGGCGAGCCCAGTGGTCAGTTGCTATCAGTTGCGCTCGCCGGGCGACGCCGGGCACGACATCGAGCAGGCTTCGGATCTGTGTTACGGCCGGCTGGGGGACCGCGAGGGGCTGTGGACCGTCTGTGACCGCAACGGCGGCAAGGCAGCGGGCAGAATATACCGTTTTACACCGGCTTCGCTTGAGGCGGCAAAGACCGGCGGCCAACTCAACGCAGCGGAGGAGATAGTGATCGCTCCTCCGACGGAGGGTTGGCCCCCGTTCGCGCAGTCTCACCATGAACTCGGTCAGGCCGTTCTCGACCACCTTCGCACGCGTGTGGCCGCTGGTCTGGGCGAAAACGCGGGGACGGCCTTGGACCTGGAGGCTATTGCGATAGGCGAATCGCCTTTGCCGCCGCGCGCACCGCGCTTGTTTGTGGTCGCCGAAGAGCCGTACTCGCTTATTCTGGAACTCGATCTCGGCAGGCAGGGCACGCCGACTCGCGCGGAGTTGGTGAATGCATACCGATATCACGAACGCGACGACGAGCATGGTACGGACTTCAACGACGGACTGGAGGGGCTCGCATATGCCGGCCGGCCCGGCCGATTCTGGTTTGCCGAGGAAGGCACCCGCCTGCACAAGCCCGACGCCCATCCGCGATTATTCTTCAGCGATCCGCGGCTCGGCGCGGCAGACCTTGCAGATTGCTCGGCGCGAATCGAGGAACCGCTCAGCGATAAACTGACCGACGCGGTTCGCCTGCAGAAATCTGGCGATCAGCAGACGCTCAACGCCTTGTGCGCGACTCGAGATGGGCGGCTGCTCGCCGTTGACCGCAATGGCGGTTGGATCCTGCTCATCGACCCGCGACACGGCACTGCCGAACGATTATTCAGCATCTACGATCGCGCCGGCGTCAATCTGCGGCAGGCTCTGGCCGATTTTCCGGGAAAGCGCAGGATGCCGTACGTCAGTATCGAAGGCATTGCCCTCGACGGTCATGGCAACATTTGGCTGGTGGATGATCCCGCCATGCCCGAGGCGTTCCGTGCCTCGTGCCTGGTGCGTATTTCTGCAGGATTCATATCGACAGGCTCCTGAAATGCTGTCAAAGCTTGTGGATTGGCCGCGACTGGCGTGGTGCTTCCTGAGCCTGCGGAGTCCGCAGTCCTGGTGGGAACCGCAAAATCGCGGCGGGTAGCGGCTCCCCTCAGAACCGCTACCCACCGTCAGTACGGCTGCCCCTCTCCTGGCAACCGCCCCCCAGTTTTCCCCTTCCCGGCAAATGCTGCTCCCCTCTGTTGTGAGGGCTGGTTGTCCTCTCGGCTGCGGCGTCCGCCTCGGGCGTCCTTGATAGGCCTGCGTCCGTCTCAGCCTTGATAAGCCACGCGGACTGGGTGAGAGATTGCACGCAGCGGGCCAGAAACGGCAGGAAAGTCGGGAGTTCTCATAAGTCGTCGCGGATACGGATGTTGGGACTGGATGGCTTGTCTGCCGACGTAGATGGTGGGGAGAGTTCCCCGGCCGGATGCGTCCAGGGGTGGGGAATATTCACCAGCGCGGAGAGGGGGCAGGCTCGGCGGCTACATCATCGACCACATGATGATCGCGGCGATGACGCACAGGGTCATGACGATCGTGCGTGTGCTGCCGGCGTCCCACTTGTTCAGGTGGGCGAAGAGTTCGAAGAGGGGTATGAAGCCGAGGGGCAGCAGCAGTATCGGCTTGGCGGAGTACACGGGGAAGGTGAGCAGCAGGAGGACGACAAGAATCGTGTAAGACACGTGGGCCGGTGTGCGGGAGTGCAATGCGGCCTGGCGTACGCGATTCTCAGCCCAGATGGCGTGCGGGTCGAAGCACTGGCCGCACTCGGGGCAGCGGCGCTGAACGAGGCCGGTGAGGTCGTATTCGCACTTGGGGCAGCGAAGGTGCCACTCAGCGGCGATGGGCGAGCCGTCGTCGTGGGCCAGGGGCACGCTGGAGCGGAAACGGATGTTCCTGGTCGACTTCTTGGGACGGGGCGTGCTCATCTGTACGGCATGATGACCGGAAGCGGCGGTGTATTCAAGACGCATCTGCGTCGGGCTGCGGTCATTTGGACCGGCAAGATGCCGGTCCCACGAAAGAATAACGCATTAGAGCTTACGCCTTGGTCAGGGCGGCCAGTTCGCAGGTGATGACGATGGTGTCGCCGCTGGGCATGCGGACGCGCACCTTGGTGCGGCCGGCCTTACGCAGCTTTTCACGCTCGGTTTCGCGGGGGATGTGGACGATCTCCGCAGTGAGCTTGGGGTCGGCCTTGAAGAAGCGTTCGCGGATGGTCTGCTTGACGTGGTTGGAGACACGGCCGCGGTCGTCATCGAACTCGCACCATAGAGGGATGGCCATAGGGGCGGTAAGCTTGACCTTTGAGC
>JBJKSL010000633.1:0-2928 GCA_046704145.1 Phycisphaerae bacterium | reverse complement strand
CTGCCACCAAGCCCGAAGGCAAAGGCCGCCACGACCCCAAGCCTTACCACGACTATCGCGAAGTCCTCGCCCGCAAGGACGTCGACGCCGTGCTCATCGCCACCACGCCGCACTGGCATTGCCGCATGTCCGTCGACGCCGCCGAAGCTGGCAAAGACTTCTACTGCGAAAAGCCCATGACCATGTACCCGGCCGAGAACCTCGCCGTCCAACGCGCCGTCAAAAAGCACAACGTCATCACCCAGGTCGGCACGCAAGTACACGCCACCCCCAACTATGGCCGCATCGTTGACGTGGTTCGCTCCGGCGTGTTGGGCAAGTTCTCACTCGGCCGCACCTTCCACGTCTTCAACCAAGGCCGCAACGGCATCGGCCACGACCCCAACACCACCGTGCCCGAAGGCCTCGACTGGGACATGTGGCTCGGACCGGCACCCAAACGCGACTTCAACGCTCTGCTGTTCAAGGACTCCGCCAACCACCCGTCGTTCATGGCTTACAGCGGCGGATGGACCCCCGGCATGGCTCCGCACATCATCGACGTCCCCTTCTGGGCCCTGGAACTCGGCTACCCAACCGTCACCGCCGCATCCGGCGGCCGTTACCTCGTCGACGACGACGGCGACGCCTACGACCTGCACGAAGTCACCTGGAGTTTCCCCGGCTTCACTCTGACCTGGACAACCTCGCTCATCAACAGCTTCGCCTACACCCTGCAGGGAGGCCAGGGCTGCCACCGCCGCCGCGGCATCTACCTGCACGGCGAAAACGGCACCCTCATCGGCGATTACGGCGTCCTCGAAGTCGTACGCGAAGCCTGCTTCCTCAACGACTTCAAGCTGGAAGACATCCCCATGGTCATCCCCGATTCGCCCGGCCATCACCGCGAATGGCTCGATTGTATCCGCTCGCGCAAGCAGCCCAGTTGCCACGTGGGCTACCACTGCAAGCTGGATATGGCCATCGGCCTCTCGCTGCTCTCATTGAAGCTCGGCCGCAGCATCAAGTTCGATCCGGCCACCGAGCAGATCGTCGGCGACAGCGAAGCCGCCCGCCTGGCCATTCCCGAATATCGCGATCCGTGGAAGTTCCCCAAGGAATACCTGTAATGATGCGGTAAGAGCGGGAAGTAGGAGAGCGAACACGCATCCGAACGCGGCCGTCACACGAGCAAGAGCAAAGCCCAGGGCCGCGCAGCGTCCCCTGGGACACAAACGCCCGCACACAAGGACGCGAACGCATCCGGATCGATCACAAATTGAAACTCGCGCCCGCCGCGGCGTCCCAAACACTGTGCGGAACAGACTTACGCGCACGCCGCCGCGCGCACAAGGACGCGAACGCGTCTCAAATGTTCAGCCCGCGCCAGAACGCACCCGCCATCCGGTCTGCCATCTGGCGATTGCTGAAGATCAACGGCAGCAGGAAATGCATGTCCGTGTGAGGCGGCCGAAGAAACTCCGCCATGGTCGACCGCCAAGTGACACTAAATTGTCGCAGCTGATCCTGCGGATGCGGACTCGTGCGTGCCGCCACCACGCTGTCCACCGCCAACTGAGCCGACCAGACCGCTGGGTACACGCCCTCGCCGCTGGTCTCGCTGATGAAGCCTCCTGCGTCGCCGATCAACAGGCAACGCTTCTCCACGTGCGAGTCAATCTCCAACGCCGAACGGGCCGGCGCCGGCCTTAGATGCACAGCCGACGCTCCCACCGGCTGAGCCGCCCCCAACAAGCCGGCCGCAACCAGCCGGTTCACCGTGCTGGCCAGCAGCGCCGCAACCGCATCCCCCGTCCCACGAGCAAACAGACTCGCCACCAGCGACGCCCCCTCCCACCACCACAAAAGACATCCCTGTTCGCGATCCACCCCCACCAGCCAATGCATGTTCGTATCCGCCGCCGACTTAGCCTCGCGTCCCTTGCCGGCAACCGAAAACTCCAACGTCGCAACCCAGCGTCCGCTCGCCTTCGACGAAGGTGCCGCAACCACCGGCGGCGTCTGACCTAATCCCACCGTCGCAAACGTACGCGCCGCCCCGTCGGCCAGCAGCAGAAACCCGCCTTCAATCGGATCGCGTTCTTCAAACGAAAGCTTCACCCGCTTTTCGCCCAGCTCGATGCGTGCAGGCCCCGACCTGTACAGCGTCTTCACCCCCGCCTCGCGGGCAGCTTCATGCATCCGCTCGATCACGTGCCCATGATCCACCCGCCACGCGTCCCCGCTCGCCCCGGATGCCGTGGCCGTCTTCTTCAGATCCGCCGAGTGAAACGTCATCCCGCTGAACGGCTTGCCGCGCAGCTCACCAAGCGAAACGCCGCACCGCTCCAGCAGCTCGGTCCCCGCCGTGCTGATCCAGTCCGGCCGATGCAACTTCTTGCTCGGCTTGGCCGACCGCTCCACCAGGATCGGCTCCAGCCCACGCGAGCGCAGCATCATCGCAGCCGCAGTACCTGCCGCCCCGCCACCCAGAACAATGACGTCATAGCTCATGAATTCGTTACTTTATGTTCAGCTGCTCCCACAGCTTTTGCTCAACCTGATTGAACTGCTTGAAGCTCTCACCCAACTCTGCCTGAACCTTCTGCAACTCCTTGCGGCCTTCCGGCGTGTCCGACGTCGGCATGCTCGAGACTGCCTGCAGCCGAGCCACCGCATCGTCCAACCGCGTCGCACCTTCCGAAAACGCACGAGCCGCCCCAAACAACTGGGCCTGGGCAACTTCGTCCGGCTTGGGAGTGTAGAGCAGCAGCCACGGGTTCAGCCGAATTTCCTTGCTGCCCGCCTTGAGATGATCGCTCGTCTCCTTCAAATTCGCGATCATCGCATCCAGATTGTTGCGATTCAGCGTCACCACATCGCGAACATCCCCCGTGATACTGTTCACATCATCCAGCGACTTGCCCAACTGCCCAATCGCCACGTGAA
>JBJKSL010000632.1:0-4857 GCA_046704145.1 Phycisphaerae bacterium | reverse complement strand
CGTAGCAGCGATCGTGTCCGGTGGCTGCCCGGTAGCGGTCCAGGCAGTCCGAATCGGTGGTGAACACAACGTCGAACCATGCCGCCGTGTCGATGAAGTGCTCGAAGTTGGCCGGGTCTTCCTTGTTCCAGAAGACCGTCGGGATATTCCGACTGCGGCAGTAATCCACGATTTCACGCAGCGGCCCGTCGCCCTGTCGCCGCGTGCAAGTGACCAGGTGCCGCCAGCTTTCATCCTTGCCCCGCCAAGCCGATTCCACGAACAGAAACGCCGGCTTTGCCGCTTCTATCTGGGCTCGCCATCCCGCGGGGGTAAGCTCGAACAGCCGCGCTTCCGGCCGGAAGCACGTCAGCGAGAACTCGTCAAAGATGCAGGCAACGTTTATCTCGCGACGAGGAGCAACGCCTGCATTGGTATCATCAATGACCAAAGGCGAAGCTACCGGCTTAACCGCAGGCGAGGCGACGGCCGTTGGTTTTTCCACCACCGCCGGCGCGACAGCCGGTGCAGGGGCTGCTGCGATGCTGCCGATCTCGCCAGTTTGCTCGCGGATCGCCCGCCGTCTTCGGCCTTCGAAATAGAGCCCGATCAGTTGAAACGGCAGCTTGAGAACTGACAGCGGCGACTCGCTTGCCTGCACCAGCAGGTCACCAGTTCGCCAGCGCACGGATTTCATCAAGTCATCAACCTGGTCGGCCCAAACCTTGCACTTTTGCACCAGCGCCTGTGAGCGCCGTTGCTCGCGCATGGCTTGTTGGCGAAGGGTGTTGCTCGAAGATGCCAGGCTCTGAACCTTGTGCTTGGCCAGCGTGACCTCATTGGACAAGCGGCTTCGCTGCTGGGTCAGCGCCTCAAGCCGCGACTTCATCTCCTCGCATTGCAGCTTTAGCGATACGTTCTCTCGCTCCGCGTTCGCTCTGATTTCGTACAGTTGAGCGCTCATGACCTCAGAAAGCGAGGCATGACGCAGCATCACGTCCAGGCCATCATCGATCGAGCACTTGCTTGCCCTCAGTGCCGCAATAGTCTGCTGTAAACGTTCTGTCGCGGCGCCGTTGCCTGCCGTTTCGTCAGGAGACTTGAGCGAATCCCGCACGCGCGTCAGACACTCGGCGATCGTCGTCTGGTGGCGCTTTGTGTTTTCCTGCAGCTCGGACAGAAGTTGTTTCGTGCTCTTCAAGTCCCCTTTGACCTTGGCCAACTCGTCGTGTAAGGCGTCGCGTCGCTGGGTCAGCTCGGTCCGCACTTCCCAATGCCGCCGCTCCTTTGCCAGGCTGCCCTGCTCAGACATCGCCAGAAGCTTTGCAGGCGAGTATTCAGGGGCACTCTTTCCTGCTTCGACCGGCCCCTTAACCCCCGTGCAGTGAATGTAGCCGTACTCAACCTTCAGATTCGCAACGCTGAAATCCGGCTGCATCAACTCGACAAAGTCGCCGAGGTAAAAAGTCTTGACGTGATCCGGATGCGGATGCACGCCGAAGGGCGTAGTGATGATCACGTGCCCACCGGGCCGCAACAAACGATGGGCCTCGGCCAGCATGCGTTCAGGCCGAGTCAGATGCTCGAGAATTTCACCGAGAATGACAGAGTCGAAGCTCTCGTCAGAAAAAGGCAGGCCATCGCCGTTGATGACCTGGAACTTGACGCGGGTCTGAACGGGGTCGGATTCGCGAGCCAACTCCGAGATGGCGTATTGGATCGCAGCGGGGTTCACGTCCACCCCAACCACGCGGTGCCCCTCACGGCCCAGCAGCAGCGAGGTAATGCCCTGCGAGCAACCGGCATCGAGCACATCCTGCCCGGTCACCTGGCTGCACATCCAGTGAATCCGTTCGCGGCAGGCTTGCTGCGACGAAGTCTGGAAGATTTCTCCGCGATACAGCTCGTTCACGCGGTCGCCGACCAGGTCACCTGGCATGGACTACCTCTCCCTTGGGGGCCGGCGAACGCGACCGAGAACTCTGCAGATAGGCCTCGGTCACCTCTTCCGGCGTGCCGTACATTGTGATCCGGCCGTGATCCAGCCAGATGGCCCTGTCGCAGTGCTTGCGAATGAGGTTCATGTCGTGCGACGCAATCACGATTGTCTTCTGCTCGAGCTGCAGGTGCGACAGGATGTCTCCAACCTTGGCCCTGAAGGCGGCGTCGCCAACACTGAGCACCTCGTCGAGCATCAGCACGTCGGGGTCGATGTGTACTGCGATGGAGAAGCCCAGCCGGCCTTTCATACCTGCGGAGTAGGTTCGCACGGGCGCGTTGATGAAGTTTCCCAGTTCGCTCATCTCCACGATGTGTTCGAACCGCTCATCGATTGCCTTACGCGAAAGGCCCAGGATCGAGCCGTTCAGATACACGTTTTCCCGCCCGCTCAGCGTCGAGTTGAACCCCACGCCGAAGCTCAACAGGCAGCCGACCTTGCCGCGGACCGCCACCTGGCCCTGATCCGGACCGAGTATGCCCGCCAAAGTCTTCAGCAACGTGGTCTTGCCCGAGCCATTAGAGCCGACGATGCCCAGCGTCTCGCCGGGGTATACCGACAGATTAATGTCGCTTAGCGCACAGAAGACACTCTGCTTGCCGCCGTCTTCTCGCCGCTTCCTCCAGCGGTCGAATGCACCGACCAGCGTTTCGCGCACCGTGACCTCACGGCGATAGTAGCGGATCAGGAACTTGACCCACACGTTCTCGGCCAGAACGGAAGGCGTTGTATGACTTGTCTCAGATGTATTTGGCAAATTTACCCTCGCCGAACGCAAACAGACAGAAGCCCACCAATAGAATCGCGACTGAACTCACCGCTGCATACGCCATCACTTTCATATCAGGCACCACCCCCCATAGCATGGCGTCCCGAAGAGCGTCAAACAGGCACGTGACGGGATTCAGCATGTATATATGCAGCCAACTCTCGGGAATTCGAGAGTGTACACCGTGGTCAGCGTGGTCGTAGTAGAAGGTGGGCGAAACGTACATCAGAACCCGCATGACGATCGTCACGATGTTTGCCGTGTCCGCAAAGAACGCTCCGAGGTACGAAGCGATAAACGAAAACCCCAGCGTCAGCGCCAGAGTGAAAACCAGCAGCGGAAAGACCCACACCACCTGCACGGTCGGAAGCAAGTCGTGATCGAACTGTCCGGAGATCAGGACCACCACCAGCAGGACCAGCAGCCCCCAAAGCAAATCGTACAGGCGTGAGAAACACACGGATATTGGGAAGACGGCCTTGGGGAAACTGATCTCGTGAATCAGCCCTCGGCTGCCGCGTACGCAGTTCGTGGCCTGCTCGACCGCACCGTCGATGAAACGCCAGGTCAGCACGCCTATAGACAGATAGATGATGAACGTGCCCCGCCCCGACTTGCCCTGGGCGAAAATGTTGCCGAACACCAGGTAGTACACGCCGATGAACAGTAGCGGGTCCAGCAGGTTCCAGAGGTGCCCCAAGAGCTTGTCGCGATTGCCGGCCTTCAGATTGCTCGAGACCAGGTAGCGGATCGTCTCCCGCCGGTGCATTATTCGACAAAAGTGCTCGTATAGCCAAACCGGAAACGAGCGCCATCCTGTTATCGCCGGAGCCGCCTGCATACGTTGCCTTTTATATAGTGTCGCTTTTACGAGAACCTGCGCTTGCGATGCCCGCCAAGTCCACCAATGTGCCCTGACATGCCTGCTTTACAACCGCGCCGCTGTCGCAGGCCGCATCACGCCACACACGACGACAGCATAGGTCAAAACGGATGTCGACTCAAGCGCGAAGGCGGAAGCCCGCACCATTAAAGGCAGACTTGTTGCTCGACAATTTCGCAGACCGCGTGATAAGCGAATTGATGGATGTGCTGCACGCCGTAACTGGTGGAAGCGGGTGCAATAAAGCAGACTTCGCAGAGGCTCGGCATGTCGCCGCCCTTGCCGCCGGTGAAGCCCAGCACGCTGGCTCCTTTGGCTCGGGCCGCCCTCGCCGCCGCCAGGACGTTCGGGCTGTTGCCGCTCGTGCTCAGTACCCACAGCACGTCGCCGGCCCGCACGTATGCCTCCACCTGCCGTGCGAACACCGACTCGAAGCCGTAGTCGTTCGAGACCGCCGTCAGCGTACTCGTGTCCACCGTCAGTGCCGCACAAGCGAGCGCCTTGCGATCCTTCAAAAAGCGGCCGGCCAGTTCGGCGGCAATGTGCTGGGCGTCTGCGGCCGAGCCTCCGTTGCCGCACACGTACACGGCCCCGCCCCGGCGATAGCACGCGATCAGCAGGTCAGCCGCGGCCTGCACCACGGTCAGCTTTTCCTCGTCCAACGCCGCGAACGCCGCCTTCGCCTCCGCCAGATGTCGTCGTATGATCTCGCCCATGCTGGCCGACATCGTATCGACCGGCTATGCCGCGAGCAAGCAAGGTATTCACCGCTGGTGCGAGAATCCCTTCCCGCACGCTCTTCGGCGGGATTCCTATCCCACGACTCCCCCTGGTGTGCAATTCACAAATCGAAATCGACCAGCGTCCCGTCCTCTCTGAGCATGGGCTGTGCAGTGCCAGCCACCTCGATGCCCGGCTGTTGCGCGATCTCCTCCAGAACGCTGGCCGATACCTGCATTTCATCCAGCCGCAGAGTGTTGCGGATTCGAACCACTCGCAGGCGGCTTGCATCGCTCAGGTTGCAGGCCCGCACCGCCCAGTCCAGTGCCTGCCGATCCGTGCCCGCCACCATGGGTGTCTTTGCCCGCTCCAGAAAGGTCGCAGTGGCGGCATTCTCATAGGTGGGCGCAAATTTGATCTTGGAAAACAGCTTCCGGCGGATGATGTCCGCCAGTCCCATGCCCACCGCGTTGCCGTGCGTTTCAGCGGTCAGATCACGAACGTAAA
>JBJKSL010000631.1:0-3888 GCA_046704145.1 Phycisphaerae bacterium | reverse complement strand
GATCAGCGATTGATTACCGTGGAGAAATCCAAACAACTCGCAACGAGTCAACCGGCGGCCAGTGACAGCAAAGCCGGAGCGATTGCCAACCGTCCGGTCGGACAACAACAACGCACTACCGGACTGCCTGCGGCCACGTTCTGGAAGACTGGCACAGTCTCGCACCAAGCCGACAACCGTGCGTCCGTCCCGCAGCAGGAAATACGACACGAAAGCAGCCCAAGCTCGCAACCTGCCCATCTGTTCGTCGGCACCATCAGCCGCCATGCTCGCGGCCTCAAGAAACAGATCGACACCATCGACGGCATCTCGGTCAAGGTGAAGGATACGGACCGAAAGCCGCTCGACGCAGATCTGGAGATCGTCGTGGGCAAGCTCAAGTCGTCGCCCGATGACCTGCCGCCGCACGGGGGCGTGAAAGTGCGCGGCAAGTCAGGCCGCGTCTACAAGCTGACCATCCTGTGGATTCGCTACGGCGAGGACACGGTGAATTTTGCGATCGACAGCTTGGAGTAACACAAAGTCAAAGTCCCAGCAAAGCGCATCGCAATCGCTGCAAACCGCTGCCCATGCTCTTGAACTTACCTCTGGAACCCCGGAAACCTGGAACCCCGGAACCCTGGAACTCTGGAACCTGCTTGTAGCACGTTGCGTTCTCCGCCCGTTATGGCAGAATACGCGCATGTCGACGAGAACCTCCCGACCCGCCTTCCGCAGCAAATACCTTGGCGGACTTGTGTCGCTTTTCCTTTTCGTCTGCGGAGGCTGCAGCAGCATCCCCTGGCGATATGACTACAGCGGAGCCCTCAACTCCGCCGCGACCCAACGACTTCGGGCGGTTGTGCTGTTTTGCTCGGCCAGTAATGCCGACTGCCGCGAGATGGATTTCAAGGTCTTCACTGACTCAAAGGTGCAGGAGATGATGCGCGAGTTCGTCCCTGTCCGCCTCGACCTGTACCTCAACCGTGCCCGCGCCAAGGAGCTCGGCGTTGAGTCCGTGCCGGCCATCGTCGTCATTCGGCCAGACGGCACTATCGCGGGCACCACCACAGGCAAGCTCACCCCCGAAGCCCTGCGCCTGTTCCTCATCAAGAATCGATTCAACTGACAAAGGCTGAGCGGACTCCGCCCTCGTCACTATCCGCAGCCTATCTCCAGAATTCGTGTGGGACCGGCTTCCAGCCGGACTGATTTCGGGGGTCTGTGAGTGGATCGTCACTGCCCAGCTATCTTCGCCCGTGATATATGGCACTCATCCAACTGCCGGCCCGACTCGCCTAGCTGTCGTAGCACGATGGTGTCTCGCGACACGTCCGCAATCGTGAAGCTGTGCTCCTGATCGTTCCAGACCGCGAGACTCTCCGGCATGGGTAGCCGTGCCTCCGCCAGGTTGGCTCCGCCCGCGCCGGTGGTCACGTAAACCGTGCCTTCTCCGTCGGGCACAATGCGGCCGTCGCGAATCGGATGCGACCGCTCATTCATGTGATTGTGCCCGCAGAGCACCAACTCAACACCATGTTCCTCCATCACCGGCACAGTTGTATTCAGCAGTTTGGCGGCAGGGGGGTACCGCCCTTGCGTGTACACCGGCTCGTGAAAGAACACGATCTTCCACCGATCGCCCGCCGACGCCAGCACCTGGCCCAGCCACGGCACGATCGTGTCTTTATAGAACGACTCGTCCTTGTTGCTGTCGATGGCGATGAACCGCGCGTAGCTGTAATCGAACCAGTACTCATGCCGAGGCGTCACGTTCTCCGGCCCGTTCGGCGGGAACAAAAACGAATCCGCCACCGGCTCCACCCCCGGAAGCCGGCACTCGTGGTTTCCCAGACACGCATAGATCGGCACCTGGGCGAGCAACTCGGCATAGGGTTGGAAGAACTTGCGAGGGTTGTCCTCCAGCCGCCCCTTGGGGTAGATCAAATCGCCGGTGTGAATGAGGAAGTCCGGCCGAAACTCGGGCATGCGTGCTGCCAGCCGATACTGCCGCCATCCGCCCGTACCGCTGTCGCCGAACGCGATAAAGCGAAAGCATCGCGGCTTGCCGGGGGCCGTTCGCACCGCATGCCTTGCGAGTTGCCGGCCTTCGCAACTGATCTCATACTCGTAGACCGTATCCGCGGCGAGCCCATCGAAAGTCGCGATGAACCGCCCGTGTTGCTGCGGACTGACCATTCCCGTGCCGGCTGACTCACCGTCGCGATATTAGCGTGCCACCACCGGCAGATCGGGATCCACCTGCCAGAACAGCGCAAAGCTGTTCGTGGTGACCTCCTGCACCATCGGCCCGAGCACGATGACCGGCGTCCGCGCGCTCCACGCCGCCGCAGTTGCCGTCGCCAGCACTACCGTCAGAATGCTGTTTCGTCGAGGATGACGTACTCTGAAAAACAAACCTCGTCCCTATCCTGTCTGGAAGCTTATACGCAGTTGCGTATTTGTGCGTGCGGCGAACGGCACAAGTCTTTTGCGGACAGTGCTTGGGTCGCCGCGGCGGGCATAAGTTCCGAGCTTGCGCTCACGGCTCGACCAGTGCCCCTTCCAGAAGCGCCACCAGATTCCGAGCCATCTTCTGGTCCGCCGTCCACGTCCCCACAAGGAACCGCCCTCGTGGCTTGCCTATCATGGTACGATTGTCCAGCGAGTTCTGTGCTGGCTGCGTCGCCTGTGTGTACCGCTTGGCCGTCGCTTGGGCCTCCGAGGCCTTCTCGTACTCCGCCAACCAGATCACCATCGGGGGATCGCCCGCCGACGCCGCAGCCGCCACCACCGACAGCACCGCGTGCCCATCCAGTCCCAGCCGCTTGTCCATTTGCGACGCCGCGATCTGACTGAGCGACGGCACGTCCAATTTCTTCAGCAGGGCGGTAGACCGCACCATCCAGAGACCGCACCGCTGAGTTTTCAACTCGCGCACCGCCCGGACGAGCAGCGGTGTCGGCTCAGCCGGCACGCTGAACATCGTTCGCGCCACCAGCCGCTCGCAATCGCGTGCCCCGACCTCGGGATCGTCGAAGCTGCAGTTGGCGATCATGATCACCCGGCCCTGGCATGCGGACAGCACCGCACCGTGGTCCACCGTCCGGCTCCACTGCATGCTGCCGTCCTCTCGCACCGAGCAGCCCGCATGCGGATTCAAAATGCTGAACGCCCCGAACGCATCCGCCGCGGTGGCCATTTCGATCAGCAGCACCCGCGCCGTGCTGGTGTGCATCTCTCCTGTCTCGCTTGAGTCCTCAGCCTCCCTCGTGGCGGCAGGGGAGTGCTCCTCCGCATACGAATGGGCCTGGTACTTGCATCGGGCCACTCGCTCTGTCCGGTAGGCCTGCAGCACGCCGGTGATGGCGTCGTCGCCGATCAGGCCGGCCATATTCGCCGCCTTGGCTACCCGCACCGGCTCAGTCTTGACCCAGGGCTGCAGTTCTCGACTCTGAGGCAACTCTCTCGGCGCCGCAGCATCATCCTTGGAGTCCGCCGGCTGCAGACGCACCGCCTCGGCCGGCGCATTCGCCGGAGACGCAGCCGCATCTGCCGACGTCGCATTGTCCGCATCCACCGCCCGCCGCTCACAGCCGGCCAGCAGAAGCCCCCAGGCGCACGCCGCGGCCAATATCCACCATCCGTGACTCGTTGTCGGCCTGTCTCTCATAGCTTGGCCCCTGTATTCGGTTGCACGTTGCTGGTCTCCTGCAGCCTCACATGCTTCGCCCGCATACCTTTTCCTCGCAGGCCGCGATTCTAACGGCCACCCCTCGCCGGGTCGAGCAACCCCCGCCAATCGCGAACGCCGCTATAATGTAAATGCGAGCGAAATCGCACGCACAAGGACCTGAATGCGTATGGCCGAAACCCTCAGAAAGGTGCTGTCGCAGCACACCATGCCCT
>JBJKSL010000630.1:0-4179 GCA_046704145.1 Phycisphaerae bacterium | reverse complement strand
CATTTCAGCCATTTCACGCACTCGTAACCGGATAGCGTCGTGTCACCTAATTCTATCATCGGTCAGGATTAAGTTTAAGCGACAGCTTACCTTGTCGAGTTGCGACGGTTCTCCTGGGCAGACTTGCTCCCTGCCGCCCGGTGGTTAAACTATGGCGTTTCGTGCCGGCCGGCCGGGTTCCGGGGGGCCGGGCACGGGCTTTGACCAGACCGTAACAGGAGCACCGGGCTCTGTCGTCGGCTGGGTGGATCGGGTGAGAGCCCGGCGGGCAGGGGCCTGCCAAACAGCATCGAAAGGAATAGGCACAATGGCCGTCACTATGTATTACGATAAGGACGCGGATCTGGGGTTCCTCAAGGGCAAGAAGGTGGCTGTGCTGGGCTACGGCAGCCAGGGGCACGCTCACGCTCAGAACCTGCGGGACTCGGGCGTGGACGTCATCGTCTCGGAGCTGGCGGGCACGGACAACTACCAGTTGGCCTGCGACCACGGGTTCAAGCCGCTGGACGCCACCGCGGCCACCGAGCAGGCTGACCTGATCATCATGACCCTGCCGGACGAGGCTCAGCCTTACGTCTACAAGAATTTCATCGCCAAGGCCCTCAAGCCGGGCAAGACCCTGGGCTTCACCCACGGGTTCAATATCCACTTCGGCCAGATCGTTCCGCCCGAGGGCGTGGACGTGATCATGATCGCTCCGAAGGGGCCGGGCCACCTGCTGCGTAGCGAGTACGCCAAGGGCGGCGGCGTGCCCTGCCTGATCGCGGTCGAGAAGGACTGCAGCGGCAATGCCAAGAAGATGGGCCTGGCCTGGGGCAGCGGCATCGGCGGCGGCCGTGCGGGCATCCTGGAGACGACCTTCAAGATCGAGACCGAGACCGACCTGTTCGGCGAGCAGGCTGTGCTGTGCGGCGGCGTGACCGAACTGGTCAAGGCCGGCTTCGATACCCTGCTGGAGGCGGGCTATCCGCCGGAGATCTGCTTCTTCGAGTGCATGCACGAGCTGAAGCTGATCGTCGACCTGTTCTACCAGGGCGGCATCAACTACATGCGTTACAGCGTGAGCAACACGGCTGAGTACGGCGATCTGACCCGCGGGCCGCGCGTGGTCAACGCTGAGACGCGCAAGGAAATGAAGAAGATCCTCGACGAGATCGTCACCGGGCAGTTCTGCCGCGAGTGGATCCTGGAGAATCAGGCCGGCCGTCCGATGTTCAACGCTCTGTACAAGAAGGACTACAACCATCCGCTGGAGGTCGTCGGGCGCAAGCTGCGCAAGATGATGAAGTGGATTGATTCGAAGGAAGTGTGAGGGAAGAAGCTCTTAGCTGTTAGCTATTAGCTTTTGGCCAGAGGGAATGACTAATGTCTAATGTCTAGGGCATTTGCCCTTTTGTTGTAGCGGCAGACTGCAGCTTGTTCCGTGGTTTTGGGCTGTTCCAGATGCTGCTCGCATTCGTGAGATGCTCTGACGCCAAAAGAAATCCCAATGACATAATGCTCGAATTGTATTGGACATTAGGCATTTTGGTTTCTTTAGACATTTGACATTAGGCATTAGGCGTTAGACATTAACGCATTGGTTTTTGCCTAAATCTACGAGCCGCCGGGTTTGGCCCGGCGGTTCTTTTCCATGGGCTTCGATCGTTTACGATCATCTTTAGTAGGGACGGAATCATGCGAAGAAGTATTGTTGTAACGCTCGTGGCGGTTCTGGCGGTCAGTGGTAATGCCCGGGCGGCCAAGAAGAAGCCGGCCAAGAAGGCGGCTCCGGCAGGGCCGGCGCCTTCGGTAGCGCCAGATCCCAGCACGGCGGTGCCCGCCGGCGGTCCGGTCAACCCGGTTGCCAATATGCTGAGCAAGGCCCAGATCGAGGACGGCTGGGTCTGCCTGTTCGACGGCCTGACGCACATGGGCTGGAAGATCAACGGCAGCAACAAGATCGCTGACGGCGTGCTCACCCTCGGTGGCGAGAAGGCCGCCACGGCCACGACGACGGCCAAGTTCGGCAGCTACGAGCTGAAGGTGGAAGCCGCCGGCAGCGGTGCGGAGATCGTGCTCAACGGCAAAACTCAGCCGCTGACCGGTGCCTTCGAGGCCAAGGTCGCCGACTCGGCCAAGGCTCTGCCGGTGGTTATCAAGGTGCCCGCGGGCAAGACGGTGCAGATCAAGAAGATCGTCCTCAAGCCGCTGGGCGAGAAGTCGCTGTTCAACGGCAAGGACCTGAGCGGTTGGAAGGAAGTCCCCGACCACAAGTCGGTGTTCACGGTCAACGACAAGGGCCAGATCAACGTCAAGAACGGCAACGGCGACCTGCAGAGCGAGTGGCAGGGCGCTGATTTCGTGCTGCAGATCGACGTGATCTCCAACGGCAAGAGCCTGAATAGCGGCATCTTCTTCCGCTCGCGGCCGGGCGAGTTCTGGCAGGGCTACGAGGCCCAGATCCGCAACGAGTGGAACGGCTACTCCAAGGACGAGAAGCGCAACGCGGAGAAGGAAGACCGCACCAAGGCGGTGGACTTCGGCACTGGTGCTCTGTACAACCGCCAGTACACCCGCAAGGTGGTGTCCAGCGATCACGAGTGGTTCACGATGACCGTGGTGGCCAACGGCGCGCACATTTCGACCTGGGTCAACGGCTTCCAGTGCACGGACTATGTCGACAAGGAGGCCGACGCCCAGACGGCTCGCAAGGGCCGGTTCCTGGGCAAGGGCTGCATCAGCATCCAGGGGCACGATCCGACAACGGATCTGAGCTTCAAGAACATCCGCGTGGCGGAACTGCCTAAGGATTAGGGCTATCCAAGGCGTTATTCGCGATTCGGCGGCGCCAGGTATCCTCTTCAAGGACTGAGGCAACTTGTTGCCGTCAATGTGCGTCAACGAGGTGACGCGGTTTTAAGAAAAGATGTCGCGTAATCGCGAAGAAACATTTAGCAAAACAGTGTGGGACCGGCTTCCAGCCGGTCCCACAACTGAGGACCTGGAATCTGACCGGCTGGAAGCCGGTCCCACATAATGAGTGTTTCAGAGCCGGGGTCTGTGACCCCGGTGGCTTTTTGGACGCGGGTTGACTATGGAACAAGACAAACCGTTACCGCCGTCGAAGGTTCTGATCGTGGACGACAATGCCCAGAACCTTGAGCTGTTAACCGCGTACATGGAGGATGTGCCCGAGTTGACCATCCTGCCGGCGACCAACGGCATGGAGGCCTTGGCTCGGGTGGCTGGGGATCAGCCCGATCTGATCCTGCTGGACGTCATGATGCCCAAGATGTCCGGTTTCGAGGTCTGCCGGCAGCTCAAGGCCGACCCCAAAACGCGGGACATCCAGGTGATCATGGTCACTGCGCTGAACGAGGTCGGCGACCACGAGCGGGCGGTGGACTGCGGTACGGACGAGTTCCTGACCAAGCCGGTGAACCGCATCGAGCTGATCACCCGGGTAAAGAGTCTGCTGCGGGTGCGGCATCTGAAGCGGGAGCTGAGTCAGGCCAATTCTGAGAAGGGCGGCGAGGGGACAAGCGAATAAGGAAAGCGATTCATGCAAAAAATGAGCTTGCGGCTCGCGGGCGTTTGGGTGGTTCTTTCAGCAGTGCCGGCATTGGTCCAGGCGAACACGAAGCCCGACCAGCCGACCGTGGTGCAGCCTCCGGCGGCGCAGTCCGAGCCGGTCAAGGCACTCAGCGAGTCTCGCCGGCTCGTGGATCGGCCGGATGAACGTGTGTCCGTGCTCAGCAACGGGCTGACCGTGATCGTCAAGGCCCATCGCACCGCCCCGGTCGTCTGCGTGCAGATGTACTGCAAGACGGGCAGCATCTACGAACAGGAATATCTCGGCGCGGGCATGAGCCATCTGTTCGAGCACCTGCTGCACGGAGCCGCCACCACTCATCGCACGGAAGAGCAGTCACGAGAACTGCTCGACGCCATCGGCGGCAACACCAACGCCTACACCAGCTACGAGAAGACCTGCTATTTCATCAACACCACGCGCGAGCATGCCAAGACCGCGATCGGGCTGCTCGGTGACTGGATCACCAACCCGACCTTTCCGGATGAGGCCTTCCACCGCGAGTGGGGCGTCGTGCAACGCGAACTGGAACGCGATCTCGACGACCCCGAGCGGCAGATGAACTACATGACCAAGGCCACCATGTACCGCGATCATCCCGCACG
>JBJKSL010000629.1:0-4586 GCA_046704145.1 Phycisphaerae bacterium | reverse complement strand
ACTCTCGACTGGCCTGCCCCTTGGCGTTGGCCGCGATCAGCGTCACCTTGTGCTCGCCACGCTCGGTGAGCTTGCCGGTAATGATGCCGGTATCCGGATCGAGCGTCAGGCCCGCCGGCAGATTGTCCGCCGCGAAGGCCATGGGGCGTTCGCCGGTGGCCGGTATGCGATAGATAAACGGCGAGCCCGGACGCACACCGTAAATGGTCGCACCGTTTATGCGCGGAGTGGCCGGCGCTGGTGGCGTGAGAATGATCTCTTCTTCCTGCGGAACGGTGGCGGGCTTGGGGGCTGCACCGTCGTAGGTGACGGCGGCATCCGCCCAGTCGGCATGATCGAAACTAACGCCGTCGCGGGCGGCGGTCACCACGAGCAACAGCGACTTGAGTCCGTCCAGCTTGACCTCGCATGCCTTGGGGGCCTGGCCGAGTCTGCAGTAGCCGCTTTTCCACAGTCGCTTGCCGTCGCCGTAGACGATGAACTCGACGGAGCCCTTGTCGCTGCCACAGGCGGCGTCGAGGCCGACCTTGGCGGTGAAGAGTTTGGCTCGGCCGTCGAGTTCGATCTCGAATTCGCTTTCAGCATGAGTGCCTACGCCGTCGGCGAACTGCTGGTCGCCGATTTTCAGCGGCTTGCCAGTGATGGACTTGTTTGCCTTCGGGCTGCCCCATCCGGAGGACATTTGGCTGAGATCCATGGCCGACAGGCGAAGCGTCTCAGCAGATGACCCACTTGCGAAAACAGCCAGCAGAGCAATCGCGGCGACTACGGTTTTCTTCATGGTTGCGTCCCTTTCTTGCTTTGAACGTGCGCGTTCACTTTGTTGCATGCACAATGTCGAGCGTGCGTCGGATGGTACCGGACACCGGCAGTTCGATGCTACCCTTGCGTCCAGACCAGGAGTCCAAATGTAACACGATGCGTGCCGGCGGCGTACGCTTTGGCGTAGTGAGCCTGAACTTCGCGCGCCGACCGTCGGCAGCAACCGCGAGTTCCACCGACATCGGCCCGAAATCGGTAGGAATCTTGTTCGCCCGAGTGACCATCCCAGGGCGAACCCAGGCTGCCGGCAAACCCTCCAGCAGGTGCAGTTCGTTGCCGCGCTCCAGCACCAGCAGATGCCGCACAAGCCGCACGAACTCAGCCGACGCCCAGTTGTGCGGCATGTCGCCCACGGTCAGCCTGCCGGAAGGATCCTCGCCCCTTGGTCGATGCTCCTCGCGCCAAGCCATCAGCGGCGAAGCGTGATTCGCGAAGGCATAAAGGGTGTCCGCGGCTTTGCTGCCGTCCCCTAACCACAGCCAGGCGTGGGCATAGAAGGAGCCGAAGTAGTTCCAAAGGCCGTACTTCAGCCATCCCGTGTCTAATACAAGTCCCTCACACTCGACAGACTTCAGCATGGCCATGTTGCCCTGCACGAGCGGATCGTCAGCCGCGAACAACTGACCGGGATACACTGCATGCAGGAATGCCCACTGCCCGCGTTGCGGAGTGAAGCTGTTCGCCCCCGCCCCCATGACGATGGGGAGATATCGATTACCCTTGCTATCGACACGCACATCGCGGCGAGCCGCCTGACGGAAAGCAGCCATGAAGCTGTCGTATGCACGCTGCCACTCGTCGGCTTCGGCGCTTCTGCCCAGCCAGTAAGCACTTTCTACTGCTGCCCGCAGGCCAATTAACGTCCAGTATGTGTTGCTGTACTCCGGGTTGATCCCACCAATGCCGCCATCCGTGAAACCCGGCGGAAACAGGCCGTATTCGAGCGCTTTCGGGTCGGTTGATGCCCGTTCCCGCGTAGCATGAATCCAGTGGACGGCCGCCTCAACCTTGGGCCACATGCCTGCCAACCATCGACGATCGCCGGTCAAGCGCGCGTGCCGGCTTAACGCCCACAGCGCGATGCCCGTCTCCTTCAGATGGCCATCGATGATCATCACGGAGCCATCATCGCGTTGAAAGCTCATCAGATAGCCGATCCCGCTCCGGGCCTCGTCGGTTCGACCGAGAAACGCGACGGCCTCCATCAGGAAAGAGCCGTCGACCACCCACAGGCCGCGATAGCACGTCGGGCCCACCTGAAAGGCCGGCAGACCGCGCTTGATCTCGCGTGCCTGGTAAATGTTGCGGATGCTGGAGTCGAGCACGGCCTGCACACCCGTATCTGGCACCGAAAAACGGTCGTACGGCAGCGGCAGGTTACGCCAGTACTTCTCCGCCGCGGCACGACGACTCAGAGCATCTTCAATATCGATTGCCGCTGCTTTCTGGGCCCCGCGAGCAACGGTCACTGCGACACGCTGCTCCGCACCCGGTGCAAGCGCGACCGCCGGCAGGTGCATGACGGTGCCAGACGCGGCAGTCTCGATGCGGGGCGGGGCAGGACTCGTCAGCACATCCGTCAACATCCCCACTCGCACGCGATCCGCCGCCTTGGCGTCCACAGGATACTGCGTTTCAACGCGAACCAGCGGGTTGACGGCCACTGGCGTCTTGCCTGTGTTCTTCAGATGCAGGATGACCAGATCCTCACGCGGCGAGCCCGCGATCGGCTCGGCCCCGCAATCGACAAACACCAGCGGCGGCACCTTCGTCGGCGTGGAGGTTACGAGCTCATCTGCCGGCGGACACTGGCCTGCCGGGTAGATCCACATCGCGCTAAGAATGGCATTCTGATCCGGCGCACCTGCCGCCGCGGATACCTCGACATCGATCCAGCCGTCGTGATCCTCATCGGCGGCATCGAACGTTAGTACGAACGGCACATTCTGGCCGTGATCCTTTGCCGGATCGATAGTGCGAACGAGCTTGCCGTTGATGCGGATGTCCATCACGCGCTGAGCCGGCTTCTTCCAGTAGCCCTCGCAAAAGCCGAGCGCGACCGTGTATTTGCTGCCACTTGCTAACGCCGATTCAGGCTGCGCAAAGCAATAATGAATTCTGCCGGACCAGTGTACGGCCACGCTTCGAAACGCCGCCTGACACGGCTGAGTCGGCTTGGCGAAATCGAGGTTGTCGCTCGCGAAATCGAGTCGCTGAACCTGCAGGCCGGACCTCGCCGCAACCGGCTTGTTGCCCTCAGGCGTGACCGCAAATGCCTCGGCTGTAATCTCGACGTCGCCGGTGCGGCTGATGGTGCGGACTATGGGTACGCGCGGCGAGACAAGCTCCTGCTTTACCCAGGTCGCAGGCTCGCTGATGCCGGCGAGGATTCGCGTACGCATGCCGTCCTGCGAGCCGGGGAAGTCGTACAGCAGTGCGCCCTCTTTGGTAACCAGCGTCTTGCACCAGTCGTCGGTCAGACCGATGCAAGTCTGCCACCAATTCGGGGCGTAGCGGAAATCCACAATCTGGGCCGGCTTGTCCGATCCAACAGCAACGGGCGGGGCCGCCAGCACACAGACCGAGGCCGTCAGCACGAGAGCCGATACAGTGCAGGATGTGCGGAATCGCATGGCGGGAAGTTTAAGCGGGGCGAACGCCTGCCACAACCCACCACGAGTATGGCCCGGCCCAGGTAACTCAGCGCAGGACCCGATCCAATCCAGCATCGATCCAGGCGGGCTGGATGTCATCGTAGAGTTTGGCCTCGCCGATCTTGTCCGGCAGAACGAAGCGCAGCTTGCCGGCCGCGACCTTCTTGTCCGCCGACATCAGCCGCAGCACGTCACCCCGGGCGGAGGCCAGTTGAGCTGTGAGCGGCAGGCCGATCTGCTCCACAAGCCGGACCACCTGCTCGCACTGTTCGCGAGGCAGTCGGCCGGCGACGACGCTCATCTCGCACGCTGCGACCATCCCAACCGCGACGGCCTCGCCGTGTCGCCAAGGCTCGGCAGTGTGCGTCATCAGCTTCTCAATCGCGTGGCCGACCGTGTGGCCGAGGTTCAGCAGCGCACGCAGACCACTGGTTTCGCGCTCGTCAGCAGCGACGATGCTCGCCTTGATCTGCACGTTACGCTCCAGCAGCGGACAGAGAACCGCGGTGTCCTTGCGGCGGATGGCGTCAATGTTGGCCCCGTGGAATGCGAAGAAATCCGCGTCACGAATGACCGCGTGCTTGATGCTTTCCGCCAGACCGGCGATGTAGTCGCGGTCGCTGAGGGTTCGCAAGGTATCGGTGTCCATCAGCACGAACTGCGGCTGATAGAAGGCACCGATCATATTCTTGCCGCTGGAGTGGTTGACCGCTGTCTTGCCGCCCACGCTGGCGTCGACGTCGGCCTCGACGGTGGTCGCGCACTGCACAAATGGAACACCACGCAACCAGGTCGAGGCGACAAAACCGGTGAGATCGCCCATCACTCCCCCACCGAGCGATACCAGCGGACAGGTGCGGTCGATCTTCGCCTTGGCCAACTCGTCGTAGATGCCTGATGCGGTCTCAAGCGACTTGCTGGACTCGCCGGCCGGCATGGTCAGCACTACCACCTGGAAGCCCGCACCAGTAAGCGAGTTCACCGCTGCCTGCCCGTATAGCGGCCCGACGTTAGTGTCGGTAATCACCACCGTGCGGCGGCCCTTGGTACAGGCTGCGAGGCGCGAGCCAAGTTCAGCAAGCACACCCGGACCGATGGCGACCGGGTATG
>JBJKSL010000628.1:0-2682 GCA_046704145.1 Phycisphaerae bacterium | reverse complement strand
TTCGCGATCCAACCGCTCGACCACCGGAGAGACCTCCAGAGCAACGTCCCGCGCAATCGTGCATCGCCCAGTGATATCCCGCCCGTCAAGCATAATCTGCTTGAGGCAAGCGTTCTTGCTGGAATTGCGCACATACAAATAGGCCGTATCCAACCCGGGCGAAAAACTGATGCTCGCCATGCGCGGAGCCGACTCGGCCACGCGTACCTCTGCCTGCACCGTCTCTGCCCCAGCTACTAGACCGACCGGTACCGACGCCCGCTTGGGCTTGTTGCGCAGCCGAACGACAACCTCACCAAGCCCGCCCGGCTCGATCTCCGGTGGATCAACCTTCCACCACACCGGCTCGCCCGCATCGACCAAGCTCTGCCGTTGCTGCGGGGTGATGTCTGCAAACCAGATGCTCGCAAACCTCTTCTTCTTACGTTGGGCAGACTCCGCAATGCCACGCCTGAGGCTCTCACCGGCCAGCAGCACATCCTGCACGATCAACGGCTTCACGCCGCCGTTCCGCAGAAACACATGGAGCGAGCCAGCCAACCGTATCGGCGACGACGACCCTTCCCGCCAAAAGGCCTCGTACTGCGGCAACGGCTGATCGGCCCGGTAGTACGTGCCGATGATCTCCGCCGGCGATGCGTAGCACATCGCCCCTAATGCGAGAATCGCCACAGTAGGCACAGGCCATTTGGTGAGCATGGTGCGGGCGACCCGTTAACGTCACTGCGGCTGCGTACTTGGCACCTGCGTCCAGTCATCCGTACGGAACGGCGAGGCCGGCAGCACCTCCTTGTTCATCAGGTTCGGCTCGGCCAGCTCATCCCAGCCGAAACGCACCGCCACCGGCTTGCCGACCTCGGGGCTCGAAACCACAATCGTATCGCCCTCAATAGTCGCGGTCGCCGCCGCAAACTTCTTGTCCGCACCGGCAACTGCAAACCAGCTCAGCGGCTTGCCGTCACGCGACGCCAACCCACTGCCGGTGTAATCAAAGCTGATGAGGATCTTGTCGCCATCGACCTGCATGGACTTGTACAACGGTCCGGAGTAGACCAGCCCCTTATGCCCATAAGTCTTGGCCAACGCCCACAACGCCAGCCGCCGACCGACCTCCTGCTTGTTCTTGGGATGGATGTTCGTAGTGTTGCCGATGTCCGCGGTCACAGCCATGCCGGTGTTGGGAATCACCAGCGATTTGCGTTGCGCTTCCCAGATCAACGGCAACCGATCCAACGCACCCGGGTATTTCTTGTGGTACTGCCAAGGTGCAATCTGCACGTAATAGAAGGGAAAATCCCCTTCGCCCCAGATCGCACGCCAACCGCCCACCAGCGCCTTCATCTTGTCCAGGTAGGTCAGGCCGTCGCCGCGCACGCAGTTGTTCTCGCCCTGGTACCAGATTGCCCCCGCCATGCCGAACGGCACGATGCCATGCACCATCGCATTGTAGATCACCGACGGATAGGTATTCCCGTTGACGAACGGATGCACCGGCGGCAGAGGCAGCGAGGGCAACTCGGCATCGTTCCTGCCGGCCGCCTCTTTCACCGCCTTGGCCCAATCCTGTCGCTTGGCAACGTAATCTTCGATCCGCTTGGCGTACTCGCGATCCGCCTGCAGCTCTTCATCGAAGTACCGCGAAACCTCCGGCGTCAGCACGAAACCCACCGGCGGCGTCCACGGCTCGATAGCCGTACCACCCCAGGACGTGTTGATCAGCCCCACAGGCACGTTCAACTCGCGGTGCAGATCGCGCCCGAAGAAGTACGCCACCGCCGAGAAGCCCGGCACCGTCTCCGGCGTGCAGACCTTCCAGCCGTCGGTCTCCACATCCTCCAGCGGCGAAGGCGAGACCTTGCGGTTGACAGTAATCAGCCGAATCTTCGGATAGTTGGCCGCTGCAATCTCCTGCTCGGCGTTGATCGCGCTTTTGACAGCGAAGCCCATGTTCGACTGCCCCGAGCACACCCACACCTCGCCGACCAGCACGTTCTTAAACCGCACCGTCGACTTGTTGCCCTTGACCGTCAACATGAACGGCCCGCCCGCCGTCATCGCCGGCAGCCGAACCATCCATTTGCCGGCCGCATCCGCCTTGCCCGTAGCGCTCTTGCCCGCCATGCTGACTGTAATCTGCTCGCCTGCCTGCCCCTGGCCCCATACCGGAATGGGCTTGCCCTGCTGCAGCACCATGTCGTCGCCGAACACCCGCGGCATCGAGGCCAGCGAGACCGCCGGCACCGCCAGAACCGCCACCAACAACCACAACAATCCCAGCCGACGCCAGTTGCACTCAGAAACGCGCATTGCTCACATCCTTTCCGGTAGGAGACCCCGTTGAAACTGCACCACCTTTACCCCTTTGCCCCTGCCCGCACAAGTCTTCAGACACTCCGTTCCCCTCGCGCGTGCATCCTTCAGCCGCTTGCGGCTTCGCATCCACACACGCCTGTCCTCCAGAGTCCACTCTGTCCCCGAGCACCCACACCTTGACACACCACCCCATCGCGGGTAACACCGCCTCTCGGCACCCCATGTGGGACCGGCTTCCAGCCGGTCATTTGCAGCCAGAATCGCAACCACACGGAAGGCCAGACTCAAGAAAACCATTGCGGGAGATATCGCACATGATCAACGTCGGCATCATCGGAGCAGGCTTCATCGGACGCAACCACTTCAACC
>JBJKSL010000627.1:0-20625 GCA_046704145.1 Phycisphaerae bacterium | reverse complement strand
CGACCAGAAAATCCGTTATCAGCCGTTCGATGCCCACGACCTTGCCGAACATCCGCGTACCATGCAGGGCCTTGCGATCGCGCGGTACGCCCGGGCGGCCGGTCACAATCTCGACCCGCGAGCCCGTGATTTGTTGGCCAAGGTCCTCGGCGTCGTAACGCTCTTCCTCGGGAGCAATCAACAGAACCTGACCGACATGCTTGAGCTTGCGAGCGGTGGCCAGCGAGTTGATACCAAGGTAGTCAATACCGGGAGACATTAATACGACCCCGTCGACCGACTTATCTAGGCCGGCATATTCCAGGGCGATGCTCGCTCCCACGCTTGCACCCACCAGCACGAACCTCGCTGGATCGACCTCCGGGCGCCGAGCAAGCCAGCGGTAGGCCGCAAGTACGTCGTGGTCCATCTGCCGAAACAGACGAGGGTCGCGATCCTCCATGTGCTCTTTCAGCTTGAGTGAAGCCGGCTCGATGCTTTCGCCGTGCCCGCGCAGATCGATCGCCAACACGGCAAAACCGGCCTGGTGCAGAAACGGAATCAGCGGATCGAACGCTGAGTGGTCCTCGCCGTACATGTGCAACAGGATGGCCATCGGGGCACGCCGGGCTCGGCGGCTGGACGGGGCCGGCGTGTAAAAGCCGACAAGATCCACGGGATCCTTTTCGTCCGTGCTGAAGGTCACGCGCTGCGGCTTGGGAGCCGTTGTCACGACCGTGGCCGACTTGGGCTTGGATGTAGATTGCCTGGCCCGCGAAGGTTTGGCGCTGGCCGTACTTGCCGGGGCTGCCCACGTTTTGGGACAGACGCCGCAGCATAACGCCGCCACCAGCCAACAGGTGATTGCCGTGCGGGCTATAAACATGCTTCCCTCCAATGCGTTCAGCGCAAAGCGGATCACTTGGAGCCTTCAACCTTGACGCGATAGATGTGCACGTCGTGCTCGGCAAAGCTGTCAGAGAACGCACCAGCCTTGACCGTAATGCTCCGATTTTCCTGCAGAACGGTAACCTCGCCATCGGGCAGCCCGGAGAAGCGCACGCTCTGCGTCTCGCCCTCGCGGGCCGCGGCGAAGATATACAACCGATCGCCCACCTGCTTGGTGCGGACCTCAATCCTTGGCGCGCCGGTGAACTGCAGGGGATATTTCGAATCCGGCGACGTCAGCACCGGATACAAGTCACCACCCGGCTTGATGTCCGCCAGCAGCGGCTTGAGCACCGTGCGCCAGTAAGTCCAGTTCCAACCCAACTCGGCGTCACGGCCGGAAAGACATCCCGGCATGCCGAAGAATGACACGCTATTGGCCCCGCAGATGATGGCCTCGTACAGCATGTAACGTTCCTGCCGTGCGGTCGGGAACATTATCCTGTTCTTGGGATTGTGCTTGGGGCTCACTCCGCTCCAGGAGACCTGCAGCACCATGAACACCATCTTCTTACCGTCAGCGAGTGTCACCATGCGCTTGGTGTAGTCGCCGACCATGCTCAGGCCCTTGTTGGCCTCCAGCGAGTGCTTGCCCGGCGGTTCGCTGACCGGATATATGTCGGTGCTGAGCACGTCGCACGCGGCGTTGTAAGGACGCAACGTCTCCAGCGTGCCTCGCGGCGCATGGCAGAACCACACGGGATGATTGGGATCCAGCCGATGAATCAGCTCGTAAGCCTCATGCAACGGCCCGACCGGGATCTTGCCCCATTCCGGCTCGTCTTCACTCTTCCAGAACATGATGCCGGGATGATTCCTGAACCGCATGACAAGCTTCTCCAGCCGGTCGCGGTCTGCCGGGGTTCGCACCTGGGCCATCTTCTGCAGAAACGGCCAGACGTATACGCCGTGTGCATGAGCCACGTCGAGGTACTTGCCGAGCGAATCCGCATACCCCGGCGTGCCGGGTTTCACTCCGGTGTCGCCTCGGACCACGCGCATGCCGCCGGCCGCCATCTCCGCCCAGCCGTCGCCGCCCTCAGGCGTCTTCAGGTCGATGGGCGGCCCTGCGGCGAACCCGATGAAGAACGTCGGCTCACCGTTTATGAGCAGTCGGCCGTCCGAGGTGAAGCCAACCTTGGCCGCCTTTGTGTCCGACTGGCTTTGCGCCTCTGCCCCTGCGGCCAGAGCGGCCACCGCCAATACCAACGTCAACGTTTGTGTAAAGTGCTTGTAACGCATATCCGAAAGTGCCCTCGAATGATCCGATTCACCGGTGATCGCCTCAGTAGAATACCGGCTCTGGAGGTGGGCTGCAAAAGCTTTCTGCGCCGCTTACTGCAGTTTGATTTGTGGCTCGATCGATGTGCCGCTCACTATGGAGCCGCGGGGACAACGCCCCTCTTGAAGGGCGTACCTCGCCGTTGTGGGTCGTGGAAGTAGAGGAAGCGGTACAAGGCCGTGGATCCGTGGCACTCGACGCACACGCTGTTGCCGCTGAAGGTACGCAAGTGCCACTGCCGGGCCCGTAACTCGCGAGACGACATCTTGGTGATGTCTTCGAGAACCACTGCCGGCTCCTTGCGACCGTGCGTCACGTGGCACGTACGGCAACTGATGGTGCCGTCCGCAGCCACCTGTCCAAAGCGATTGAATAAAGGCAAATAGCCCCGTTGACCCGGCTTGGCCAGGTTGAACATGGGCATGGGCGGATGCGTCGCCACCCGCGGCGGAGCAACCGGACCGTTCCTGCGGTGGCAGCATACGCAGTATCGATCCGCGCCGAGATTGAGCGGCGACGATATCGCCTGTGCGAGCAACTTGTCATTCCACAGGAAGCGGAGATCGACCTTGTTCGGATTCCCGTGAACGACATGGCAGGGTTGGCAAGCGACGCCGTTCAAACCCGCAGCCTCCAACAGATGCGGCGCATGCCCGATGGAAAAGACCGTTTCCATTTGCGGATGGCACGTAAGGCACAACCCATCCGCCGAGGGCTTCGTGCCCGGACGCAGCAGAACCGCCGCAGCCCCACCCTTTGCTGCCGACTCATGTGGATCGTGACAACTTCGACAGGCAATGAAGACCTTCCCGGTCGGAGCCGTGCTGACGGGCAGGCTGGTTGCGGCTGGCATGGTCGTCACGGAATCAGGATGCACGAGCGATTTATCGCCCGCAGCCTTTGGGACCGCAGCGGCATGACACGCGGCACAGGCGGCATCGGGCCGCGGAGCCGAACTTGCCAAGCCCATGCGGAACAGGCCCGTCTTCTCTGTTCCGTGCAGGCGGTGACAGGCCAGGCACACATCCTGAGTCGCCGCCGCTGCAGCAGGCCAGGCTTGCGGTGCCCGGTGCACATCGTGCGGACCGCTGCGAACGCCCGCCATGTCCGCGTGGCACTGGTTACAGAGATCGCTGGGTTTATCGCGAAGGAACTCGCCGAAACGCACCTCATGCGGATTGTGGCACTTCTGGCAAGTCACCTGTGGATGGTTGACCTTGCCCAGCGCCGCCTTTGCCGCCACGTGATCGGGCCGATGACACGTCATGCATTGCCCGGTGGGATCGAGCTTGGCTGGCGACGGCTTACGAGCGAACTGGTGCGCAGTGTGACAACTGCTACACGCCCCGCCCTGGCGAGCAGTCATGCCTATGATGTTCTTTGACTCCGGATGGTTGGTCCGCAGATCATGGCTTGAGCCAACCACCGTCGCCTGCGGTCCGTGGCACGCCGCGCATGCCCCCTGGCCAATACTGAACGCCAGCAAGTACTGCTGTGACTTTGCATCGTGAGCCAGATGGCACGTCATACAGAGCAGACGCCCCTGCGACCCCACCGGCGTCTGCCAGCTTTGGGCTACTCTCTGCTGATCGCTGTTCAGCTTGGGCTCTCGGGCGTGTTGGGTTCGCGACTTGGCCCCGAACAACTCTGCGGAGAGTTCCTGATGACAGGCCAGGCACAACGTATTGTTCGTCGTACTCACTGCCAGCAAGGTGGCCTCAGTCGCTCCATGAGCTCGATGGCATACCAGACAAGTGACCTTTTTGCTGACGGATTCGTCTCCCGGATGTCGAAGCTTTTGCGGCACGTCCACCGCCATCTTGCCGAGAGGATGCATGCCCGCCCCCGGCCCGCCGGTCTGTCCCTTATGACACTGCTCGCAAAGCTCCGCAGGACCATCTTGGCTGCGGACGTACACCGCCGTTGCCGGCGTAGTAGGACCCGCCCGCCCATGGGCCACGTGACAGGTGCGACAGGCCATCTCGCCGTCAGGCAGCGGCAAGTCCAACGGCACCTGCATCGCCTCCGAAGGCTTAACGCCCGTCTTATGGCTCTTCTCGAACCAGACCGCCCGACGAGAGTCAGCAGCCACGCTGTCGTGACAAGACAGACAAGTCGAGGCCCGCGCCACGTGCGGCATCTCCGGCGTTGCTGCGAATGCTTTGGCCAGTCCCGTGCCGCGCCCTTCAGAAAGCGGATACAGCCAGCCCATATGACAGGCCGTACAGACTCGCGGCTGTTCCACGGCCGGCGCGCCCGAGGGCCGAACTTGCACAGTTTCCGGTGCAACGCCGGTGTTGACGGCAACTTTCACGCGATTGACCTGGTTGGCGTGAAGCTCTACGACGTATAAACGTCCCTGTGGTCCGAAGGCCAGTCCCATCGGAATGTCGAACCGCAAAGGCTCGCCGTTCGCCTGCCGCAGCACACCGATGAAGTCTCCGGTCTTCGAAAATACCTCTACCACGCCGAGCACGCTCTCGCTGACCCACACTCGCCCGTCGCGGTCGATTGCGATTCCGCTGGGACGATACAGATCGCCGACCTGTACGCCGTACGTGCCGATGCTCCGAACCGCTTGGCCGGCCGCGCTGAAAACATCGATTCGGCCGTTGATTACATCAGTCACAAAAACGCTGCCGTCGGCCCCCGCCGCCGCCATGAACGGATGATCGAGTCGGCCCGGCTGGCTGCCCTGCGTGCCAAAGCTCTTTGTGCTGCCGCTTGCCACGTCCACGCGGATCAGCCGGCTACCATCATTGTCGATCAGCCATGCTGCTCTGCCGTCAGCAGTAATGACTGCATCCGTTAGATCGGGAGCAACCGCACTGCTGCCCGGCTGCGATGTCGGCTTAGCCGCGAAAAGTACCTTCTCAGACTGTCCGCCCAACCCGATCCCGACAACGCGAGCGTTGCCCGTGTCCGCGATCCAGAGTCGGTCCCGCGAATCGATGCAAATACCTGTAGGATTCGCAAGCTCGCGACCGGCAGCCTTCGTGATCTGGCCCGCAAAGCTGCCGCCAGCATCAAACCAGACAATCCGATCGTTTACCCCGTCCGCTACGTAGACTCGGCCGTCACGCGCTACCGCCACCGCGGTCGGCATGAACATTGGCGGCGGCCCTTTGTGCTCCAGCACTCCAACCCTGGCCCCGACCACCGGCGATCTCGACGCTTCAACGCTCGACGGGCTCGTCGCAGCCTGGGCCGTACCTGAGGCCAGACCTCGTGCGGGGCTGCTCGCTGCCAGAGCAAATGCCAGAAAGTATGCGTATGCGGGTTGCATCATCAGCATCGTGGCATCCGCCACGCGCAAGAACGCGCGAATGCGTATCATCCGCCCATGTGTTTGACCTCTACCTTCCCCTTCTGGGCCAACCATTGGCCGGATTCATGGCACTCCTTGCAGGAGGGCAACTCCGCGCCGGTGTGACACTGATCGCAACGAAGATGCTCATGCTTAGGCATCAAATCGAAAGGATGCACGAACGGCCCTTCCACCAACGCCTGCGGCTTGCCCTTCGTCGGGTTCAGGAACACGTGGCAGACACTGCAATTGGACGTGATCGGCTGGCCAAACTGATTTACGTGTAGCCCGTCGTGGCAACGGAAGCAGCCCGCGGACACCTTGTGTCCCACGTTGTCCGGATAGGTCCGCCAGTTCTCCTTCATGTAGGGAAAGAAATTCTGGTCGTAGATGGTCTGCACCACGCCGGCTACTCGGCCGATATCCGCCTGCTTCGCAGTCCACACCTGCAGATACTCACGTTGGTAGAAACTGGTCAGAGCCTCCTCGATGCCCTTGCGGGCTTGCTCATCGTCAGCGTATTCCTTGCTGAGGGCAGCAACGGCCTCCCGTTTCACAAACGGCAGCGAAGCGTCGATCTTCCCCGCCGCCATGTAAACGTCCACAAAGGCCGCTGGCGCGCGAATATCATGCGCCGCCCGATTGTGGCAATCCATGCAATCGACGCGCCGAACCACGCCCAGTGGCGGCGGCGCATTGCTTGGCTTTCCATCGGAACGGTATGTCAATACCTGCCCATCGGGCAGCGTATGGCGAACCCAGGGAATATCCTGCAGGTCGGGGTCGGTAGCGACGTATTCGATGTGACCGTACAGGATCATGTGCATGTGAATGCCTTCAATCCGTCCGGTCAGTCGATCCGCACCACCGGTCTTGACCATCATGCGAACCACGCGCCGCGTGTTGCCCTTATCTTGTGCGTAATTGACCCGTTCGCGGTACTGAGCACCAAAAAACTGAGCCGGCCAATGACATTGCTCGCAAGTCTCGCGCGCGGGGCGCAGATTGGTGATCGCATTGGGGATCGGCCGCGGATAGCTGTTCTCCGCCACTGCGATAACCTGCCCAACGCCGGTAATCTTCGATTTGACGAACCAACTCGCCCCCGGGCCGATGTGGCACTCCGCACAGGTCACGCGTGCATGTGCAGAGCGAGCGTGCGCAGTATCCTGCGGCTTCATCACCGAATGGCACAACTTGCCGCAGAACGTGGTCGACTCCGTCCACGCGTAGCCGTAGTAGCTGCTCACGCCCACAATCGGCAACACCACGAATGCCGAAAAGGCGGAGAACACCACGATGAACCTGCGGGTCTCCGGATCGTTGAGATCGATCCGAGGATAGAGCACGGCCCCCGGTGTAGCTTTCATGCTGCGCCGCACACGCCAGTGCTTCAGCAGCATTCCTAGCGGCACCACGATCAGCCCCAGAATGAACACGCCGGGCACAATCACATACCCGATGATGCCAAAGTACGGATTCACCGACGGTGACACGATCACGAACAACGCGAAGGTCACCAGGAGAATCAGGCCGACCCCTACACACAGGAAGCCGATCAGGCTCAACACGTTGTTCGCCAGGAAGGCGAGATGAGCCGGGTCGCGCCAGGCCGCCTTGCGGCCATCTTTGCCATCTGTATGAGGTTCGGTGCTGGACATGGGCTTACGCCGGTTTCCCACAAATCCACAGAACTGTCAAGACCGGATCAGTGCCGGTATCTCGTCATCATCAAAAGCTCCATTTCCGTTCGCCGCAATTCCACCGCATACATATAGTCTGGTGGGCCCGCTGAGGCCAGAAGGGCAAGAGAAGGCGCGAACGCTCCGTCACGGGCGAATCGCATCATCAATCTTGCATGTGAAGGCAATTTCTCATCGCGGAGGTGCACAATGTCCACCGGGAACAGATGGTTTGTCGGCGTCGTCGGCTGTGTAGTCGTCGTGGGTGGCTTGGTATGGTCCCTATCGGGAGCCAACTCGTCGGTCCAGGCCGCCGAAAACGCGGCGGTCGCCAAGGTAAAGCCCACCGACACCTTTTCTGCACCGTTTGAGACAGTGGCAGCTGACATTACACCGTCTCTGGTCAGCATCATTTCCACCAGAAAAGTCAAAATCCAGAGCGAAATGCCGCAACTGCCCGAGGAGTTCCGCCACTTCTTCGGCGACGATTTCTTTGGCCACCACTTCTCCAAGCCCCCGCACGAATCGACCGAAGAAGCCCTGGGCAGTGGATTCGTCATCGGTGCCGAGGGCCACATCCTCACCAACGCCCACGTCGTCGATGACGCCGAGAAAGTGACCGTCAGGCTGGCGGACAATCGCGTCCTGCAAGCCAAGGTGATAGGCAAGGATAGCAAGACGGACTTGGCCGTCCTCAAGGTCAATGCCGCCAATCTTACCCCCGCGAAACTCGGCGACTCCGACGCCGTGGAAGCGGGAGAGTGGGTCGTAGCAGCAGGCATCCCCTTCGGTTTGTCGCGCACTATCACGGCCGGCGTGATCAGCGCCAAAGGTCGCTCGCACGTAGGTATTACTGCCTACGAGGACTTCATCCAGACAGATGCAGCGATCAACCCCGGCAACAGCGGAGGCCCGCTGGTCAACCTCAAGGGCGAGGTGATCGGCATCAACACGGCCATCTTCACGCAGAGTGGTGGCTCCGTAGGCATCGGCTTTGCCATTCCCATCAACATGGCCAAAAGCATCGTGCACAGCCTGATTACCACGGGCCACGTGGTCCGCGGCTTCTTGGGCGTGGCCATACAGGATCTCACGCCCGAACTGGCCAAGTCCTTCAACTACAAGAGCACCGAGGGTGTTCTCGTGGGCGACGTCATGCCTGACAGCCCCGCCTCAAAGGCTGAGATGAAACAGGGCGACATCATCACCGAATATGAAGGCCAAAAGGTTACCAACACCACTGAACTCCGTGAGAAAGTGGCAGAAACAAAGCCAGGCACCGAGGTCGCCGTGATCGTCTTCAGAGACGGCAAGGACGTGACCCTGCACGTGAAGATCGGTGAGCTCAAAACCGGCAAGGTTGCCGCCGAGACCAAGCAGAGCAGTGCAGAACTCGGCATGACCGTCAAAGATCTGACCCCCGAACTGGCCAAGCAACTCGGCTATGAGAATCGCCAAGGCGTGGTGGTCACCGAGGTAGACCCCGGCGGACTTGCCGCCACCGTCGGCATCCAGCCGCACGACCTCATCACCAAGGTCCAGAACCAACCCGTGACCAACGTTGACGAATTCCGCAAGTTGATGGCCAAGCAGGATCTGAAGAAGGGCATCAGGATGGTCGTGCGTTCCGGCTCTACCGAACGCTTTGTGTTCCTGCAAGCCGGCGAGTGATCTTGACCGCACGCGCTAAAAAACTCTGTTCGATGCGCAGCCAAAACACCTGGCCTCTGCGGTTGTGGTGAGGTCGGCGCGCACCATGTAATACAACGGGAATTTGAGCCAGGATTATTGCCATGGAGTACCTCACGAGCCGCAAGCCGGAGATGCCGACAATCGACAAGGACTCGGACATCGACCAGCCCACGCCAACTCGCCGTGCAGACCCGCCGGTGACGCCTGCCACACCGGCGGAAGGCCTCAGCCAGGCCGAGGTCAACAAGCGCCTCGCCCAGTACGGCTACAACGAGCTGCCCGAACGCAAGACCAGCCCCTTCTTGAAGTTTCTCTCCTATTTCTGGGGGCCTATTGCGTGGATGATCGAGGCCGCCGCCGTGTTGTCCGCGGTAGTCCGACACTGGGCGGACTTCGTCATCATCGTCGTGCTGCTGCTGGCCAATGCCCTTGTCGGCTTCTGGGAAGAGTACCAGGCCGGCAACGCCATCGCCGCCCTCAAGGCCCGGCTCGCCCTCAAGGCTCGCGTCAAACGCGACGGCAAATGGACCTCGGTTGCCGCGCGCGAACTCGTGCCCGGCGACCTGATCCGACTGCGCTTGGGCGACATTATCCCCGCCGACGCGCAGCTCGGCGAAGGCGAACCCATCGAGGTCGATCAGTCAGCCCTCACCGGAGAATCCCTCCCGGTCAAACGCAAGCAGAACGAGATCGTCTTCTCAGGTTCCATCATCAAGCAAGGCGAAGTGGACGCTATCGTCACCGCCACCGGCCAGAAGACCTACTTCGGCAAGACGGCCCAACTCGTGCAGGAAGCGCACACGACAAGCCACTTCCAGCGTGCCGTACTGCAGATCGGCGACTACCTCATCGTCATTGCCGTGGCTCTGGTGGTTCTGATTCTTGCCGTGGCCCTCTTCCGCGGCGACAGCATGATGATGACTCTGCAGTTCGCCCTCGTGCTGACCGTTGCCGCCATTCCGGTAGCCATGCCCACCGTGCTTTCTGTGACCATGGCAGTGGGCGCCCGGATCCTCTCCGGTAAGCAGGCGATCGTCAGTAGATTGACTTCCGTCGAAGAGTTGGCCGGCATGGATCTGCTCTGCTCGGACAAGACCGGCACCCTGACGCAGAACAAGCTCACGCTCGGTAAACCGTACACGCAACCTGGCGTCAATCGGGACGATATCGTGCTCATGGCCGCCCTCGCCTCGCGAGCTGAGGACCAGGACACCATCGACCTGGTCGTGCTCAGCGGGCTCAAGGACGCGCACGCACGAGACGCCTATCAAGTAACCCACTATCAACCATTCGATCCCGTCCACAAGCGGACCGAAGCCACCGTCGAAGGCCCGGACGGCGCCTTCAAAACCACCAAGGGCGCCCCGCAGGTCATCCTCGATCTCGCCGCCGACAGCGAAGAGACGCGCAGCGCCGCCGATGCCGCCATTCACGACTTCGCCGTCCGCGGCTATCGCTCTCTGGGCGTGGCCCGCACCGACAGCCAGGGAAAATGGGAGTTTCTGGGCATTTTGCCCCTCTTCGATCCGCCACGCGAGGATTCCAAAGCTACCATCGCAACCGCGAATCGCATGGGCGTTCGCGTCAAGATGGTCACCGGCGATCAACTCGCCATCGGCAAGGAAATCGCCGGCCAACTCGGCATGGGCACCAACATCCTGGACGCCGGCCTGTTCACCGGCGTGGCCCACGACAAAGGAGCCCAACTCGACGAGGCCATCGAAAAGGCCGACGGCTTCGCTCAGGTCTTCCCCGAGCACAAGTATCACATCGTCGATGTCCTCCAGCGCCGCGGTCACATCGTGGGCATGACCGGCGACGGTGTGAACGATGCCCCCGCCCTCAAGAAGGCCGACGCCGGCATTGCCGTCTCCGGAGCGACCGACGCTGCCCGAGCCGCCGCAGCCATCGTGCTGCTCTCGCCGGGCCTGTCGGTGATCATCGACGCCATGCACGAAGCCCGGAAGATCTTCCAGCGAATGAACAGCTACGCGATCTACCGCATCGCTGAAACCATTCGCGTTCTGTTGTTCATGACCCTCTCGATTCTCATCTTCAACTTCTATCCGGTGACCGCGGTCATGATCGTGCTGCTCGCCCTGCTGAACGACGGGCCGATCCTGGCCATCGCCTACGACCGCGTTCGTGCTTCCGATCATCCCGAGAGTTGGAACATGAGCCTCGTCCTGGGCATTGCCACCGTGCTGGGCGTCGCCGGCGTGGCCGCATCCTTCGGTCTGTTCTACCTCGCCGAACGCGTGTTCCACCTCGGCCCCGGCGTGATCCAGACCTTCATGTTCCTCAAGTTGGCGGTGGCCGGCCATCTGACCATTTTCGTCACGCGTACCCGCGGGCCGTTCTGGTCCATCCCGCCCTCCGGCACTCTGCTGTGGACGGCAGTTGGCACCAAGATACTCGCAACGCTGGCCGCCATTTTTGGTTGGTTCATGGTGCCGATCGGCTGGAAGTGGAGCCTGCTGATCTGGGGCTACGCTTTGGTGTGGTTCCTGGTGAACGATCAGATCAAGCTGGTTGCTTACCGGATCTTCGATTGGCGACAAACCGGATTGCTGGGCGCTCCGCGCAAGGGATCATTGAGTCATGCCGCCTGAACAATCGCGAATGCCGCCACGCATGAATCCGCCCGGCGGGCGCCGGCCGAGACCTGGCCCTCCTGGCCCGGGTTCGCCCGGCCCCGACCAGAAGCCTCGCTTTCCGAGTAGTTCGGTCATCGGCTACATCATCATGATGCTGATCCTGCTGTGGGTTTGGCAGGAATACGCCGGCAGCATGGTCGTGAAGGCCATTCCCTACAGCCAGTTCAAGCAGTACGTGAGCGAAGGCCGCATCAGCCAATGCACCGTCGGTCCCGATGACATACGCGGCACGGTTCTGCCCGCCAAAACCGCTGCCAAAGCGGCGACAACCCAGTCTGCCGCCACTCGACCCGCGGCGAAGGCCGGCACAGCCGCCGCCGCTCAGGAGAAAGCATTCCAGTTTCGCACCGTTCGCGTCAACGATCCCAAGCTGGTCAGCGACCTGGAAGCCGCCCACGTCAAGTTCACCGGTGTTCGGCCCAGCATGCTGTCACAACTGCTGTGGGCCTGGATTCTGCCCATCGGCGCAATATTGGCACTGTGGTATCTGATGACTCGGCGCATGGGCGGCGTCGGCCAAGGCATTCTCAACATCGGCAAGAGCAAAGCCCGCCTGGTGGCCGAGGACACCGGCGTCACCTTCGCCGATGTGGCCGGCGTCCAGGAAGCCAAGGCCGACTTGCGCGAAATCGTCGAGTTCCTCAAAATGCCCGAGCGTTTCAGATCGCTCGGCGCACAAATCCCACGAGGTGCTCTGCTCATCGGCCCGCCGGGAACCGGCAAGACCCTGCTGGCTCGGGCCGTCGCCGGCGAAGCTCACGTGCCGTTCTTTTCCATCAACGGCAGTGACTTCGTGGAAATGTTTGTCGGCATCGGAGCGGCGCGCGTGCGCGACATGTTCAACCAGGCCAAGGCCAGCGCTCCCTGCATCGTGTTCATCGACGAGATCGACGCCGTCGGTGGCCGCCGCGGTGCACACCTCGGCATGGTCAACGACGAACGCGAACAGACGTTGAATCAACTGCTGGCTGAAATGGATGGCTTTGCCCCCAACCAAGGTATCATCATTCTGGCGGCGACGAATCGGCCGGAGGTGCTCGATCCCGCTCTCTTGCGGCCTGGACGCTTCGATCGCCAGATCCTGGTCGATGCCCCAGACCTCGACGGCCGCCAAGCCATCCTCAAGGTGCACGCACGCAACAAGCAACTCGCCGATGATGTCGATCTTCGCGAAATCGCCCAGCAAACGCCCGGCTTTTCCGGTGCCGATCTGGCCAACGCCCTCAACGAGGCCGCCATCCTGGCCGCCCGCCGACAGGCCCCTCGCATCAGCCAACACGACATCCAGGAGGCGGTGGAGAAAGTCGTCGCCGGCCCCGAGCGCAAGAGCCGACGACTCAATCCCGAAGAAAAACGCCGCGTCGCCTTCCACGAAGTGGGTCACGCACTCGTCGCTGCTTTCAGCCCCCACGCCGACCAGGTCCACAAGATCAGCATCGTTCCCCGCGGCCGGGCGGCGTTAGGTTACACCATGCAGTTGCCCGAGGGTGACCGCTTCCTGCTCACTCAGGCCGAGTTGATCGACCGCATAAGGGGCATGCTCGGCGGCCGGGCCGCTGAAGAGATCGTTTTCAACGAAATCAGCACCGGAGCGGAAAACGACCTGGAGCATGCTACCAGCCTGGCCCGCCAGATGGTCTGCCTCTTCGGCATGGGCCAGTCCGCCGGCCTGATGCACTGCGGCAATCGTCAGGAATCGGTGTTCCTGAATCACGGGCAACCCGCGCTCTCTCTGCAACGCGACTGCAGCGAGCAGACCGCGCGCCAGATCGATGACGAGGTCAAGCAGATACTGGATGAGGCTTACGTTCAGGCCAAATCATTGCTCGTCGAACACCGTGCCGACCTGGATCACATTGCCGCCGAACTGCTCGAACGCGAATCTCTAGACCGTCAGGAATTCGAGCAACTGTTGCACCGCGGAAAAGCATCCTCCCCACAAGGACCCACAAATGGACATTAGCACAGCAGACCCCTCGCAACCTCAGCTGGCCTCCCTCGAGCCTGAAGTACCGCCAAGGGTGCAAGCCATCGAGTTGGCCGTCTTCCTTTTCCTGATTCTGCCGTCCATGGCCATGTCCTTCCTCGCCTTTCGTCAGGGCAAGCTGAGCTTTGGGCTGGTGTCCATCGCAACCATCTTGCGGGATCTGGCCCTGCTGAGTCTGATCCTGTTCTTCCTCTGGAAGAATCGCGAACGGTTCACACGCATCGGCTGGAATTTCAGGAACGCCTGGCAGGAGATACTGTTGGGGATCGCGCTGTTCATCCCCATGGTCTACGGGACTGATCTGCTCGACAAGGCCCTGCTCAAGATCGGCGTACCCGCACCTGCCACGCCGACACCCTCCTATTTCGATGTGAGCGGCACGGGTGACGTCGCCCTTGCTCTTCTTTTGGTCACGGTAGTGGCCATCACCGAAGAAAGCATCTTTCGCGGCTACCTTATCCTGCGATTGAACGCCACCACGCGCAGCACCGCTGCCGCTGTGATCCTGTCCTCGGTCATCTTCTCCATCGGGCATGGTTACGAAGGCACCCTGGGCGTCATAACCGTAGGTGCAATGGGCTTCGTGTTTGCACTGATTTATCTCTGGCGAGGTAGCTTACTGGCCCCCATGGTCATGCATTTCCTTCAGGATTTCATGAGCATTCTGCTTCTGCCCTTGCTGGGACGAAGCTGAACGGTATCGATCTCGGCGACTGCAGCAAAACCGCTGGGGACTGTCCCGATTTGCGGCGTACTCGCCGCCAAATGGGACTGTCCCCCTCTGTGAGAGCGGCTTTGGGATAGGTTCTAGTTCCTAAGAACTCTCCACAAAGTGTCATTCCACGTCATCCTGATGCAGGTGCCCCGTGCAATCGGATAAACAACTGTAACCGCAACTGCGCGCCTCGAGTACGCGCTCGTGGCCATTTGCGGCACGCCTTCGCTGGGAGAAAGTGACATGCCAGGACAAGGGATCTTGCGCTCGACATATATTTGCGCAGTGCTGTTTCTGACCGTCCTCTCCTGTATGCCGCCTGTGATGGAAGAGAGTCTGACCTCCGACGAGACGACGGCGGTGAACTCTGCCGTTCGCGCGGTGTCCTGGTTCGCCGGGCCAGCGGGGATCGGCCAGGAGATCGTGGCCAGTCAACCGGCCGACACCGAAACCAAGTCCATAAAAGATACCGTTGCGGTTGCCGGCTGTCCCACGCTTACCTTGTCGCCCACCGACCAAGCCGGTGCCTTCAACGTGAGCCTTGATTTCGCCGAGGGCTGCCCCGTTCCCGGCCAATCGGGACTGAGCTGTTCGGGAAGCGTTACCGGTGAGGTCAATTTCACCGACAGCCATCTGACCTTCAACTTTAATACGCTTTCGTGCGGTGATAGCCCGGTGTTGGAAGGCAATATAGATGTGGACTATGTCGTCGCGGAACCGGCGATCGATTTCACCGGTACCTGGGATATCTCGGCTACGACGGACGATCGAGTAACGCGCATCGTCGGGCCCGGCACGGTGAGCTACGACACGTCGAGCAACATCGTGACCATCGATCAATTCAGCGGCCAGTTGACCCGGGACTCCACCACGTCGAACATCACCGTTGACGGTGTGCAGATTCCGCTTACGGACAATCCGTCGCTCATTCCCAATGCCGGCACCATCCAGCTCAACGGCGGCCTGCTTCGCCAGATGACCATTCGGTTCAATGCGGACTCGCCAAGTACCGGCACGGTCGACGTCAGCATTTTCGGGCTGATCTTCTTCCCGGTGCAGCTCAGCGGCCTCGTAATCTGAAGTGGTGGACCTTGACCGGCTTGCTGGCGACTTCTCGTTCGTAGACAATCTCAAGTCTGAATCACGCATTGCGGCAGGAACTGGAGGTACGATATGCGCGGCAGACTTGGATTGCTGGTGGCCATCAGCGTCGCAACGTCGATGTGGGCCCAGAGTGCGGTAGCAGCGAAGCCTCAAAGCCGACCGGCACCGAACTCGCGAGATAGACAGACAGTTGAACTGGAGCCAATGCCCCACCTGTTGTACCTGCCGGCTGGATACGGCAAGGATGGTGGCGGCAAACTCTGGCCGGTAGTGCTGTTTCTGCACGGCTCGGGCGAGTCGGGGCACGACCTGCAGCGGGTGAAGAAGCATGGCCCGCCGAAACTGGTCAGCCAGGGCGTGCAATTCCCGTTCATTCTCGTGTCTCCGCAGGCCGACCATGGCTGGAAGCCGGCCGAGTTGGGCCAACTCCTGGACAGCATTGAAGCGCACTATGCCGTCGATCGCAGTCGGGAATACGTGACGGGGCTGAGCATGGGCGGCTTCGGCACTTGGAACATGCTCGCGGCTTTCCCCAATCGCTTCGCCGCAGCGGTCATGATCTGCGGTGGAGGCAAGCCGGAGTACGCTGCCAAGATCAAGAGTACGCCGCTGTGGGTGTTCCACGGCGAGAAGGACAACGTCGTGCCCATAAAGGAGGCACGCGCGGACGTGGATGCACTCAAGAAGGCGGGCGGCGAGGTCCACTTCACCACCTATCCGAACGCCAAGCATGATTCGTGGACCGCAACATACAACAACCCCAAGGTCTACCGGTGGATGCTCGAACACCGTCGTTCATCGGGGGGCACCGCGACGAGCGCACCTGCTGAAACCGTGTCCACCAGGCCGGCTTCCATTGAGTAGAGAACGTATTCTCTCGGCAGTTCTCGAACGTTTTCGTTGCTGGCCGGTGTGGTTGTACGCGCACCCTCGCTTCGTTGGAAGCTTTCCTCCAGGTCTTCCATTGGGGCGTCGTTAAGTCGGATCAGGCCCGCGCGTGAGTAGTCCATATCGATAGTTGTCCACAGAGCGGCTGCCACCAGGAACACCAGTGAGAGTGTCATGGGCAGACTTCTGCCTCCCGCAAGGCCGCAGGCGAAACCGATAGTGCCAACGGCAACCATCGAGCAACATACCAGCAGCCCCATGATCAGCGAGGGGAGATGCTTGCGGCTCGCCGCCAGCCTTGTGGCGTTAAGGTCGATCAACTCATTGACCGGCATCAGAACGGCAAGCATCGCTGAAGGCTTGGCTGTGACTCCTTCACGCGTGACCTTCCAGATCCGCCGATGAAACTGGTCCACCTCGGCCAGCACTTTCTCTGATACGCCTCGGGACAGGTTTTGGGACGCCTCGACCCGGTGCTGCACGTACTCGGCCAGGACCTTACGCAACTGTGAGCGGTAAGGTTCGCCGAGCATATCGGCTCGCAGATATGCGGTGCCGATGGCGTTAGCGTCACGCACGATGAGGTCCTGCCGCTCCATGTAACGCGAAGAGGCTCCGGCAAAGCTGAAGCCTAGCAGCAAGCCCAGAAGTCCGAGCATGGCCCCCTGGATCGCCCCCAGTTGAACGCCGCTAGTGGCTTGGCGGCCGAGTTCCAAAGCGCGATGGCCCACAAGGAATCCTACTTCCAGGCTGGCCGCCAGGAGGGCAAGGAGGACGACGGCGATTGAAACCTCCCACATCATTGATAGCTCTCATACCCATCCGGGTATTATTATGCGCGGCGGTCGACGCGCAACTTACTATCCACAGGTGTCTTGGCCGCCGCCCGGAGCGCGTATTCAAAACGCAATCGGTATCAGCTGTCGGCCAGAGCTCAGCCTTTGCCTGTAAGTGCTTTTCCGGCTGACTGCTTCAAAGCATCTTGGCCGCGCGATAGATTAGCGCGCCAGAGCGAGGCACATTCAGACCCTCTGCGTGGCGGCCCGGTGGCAAGAGGCGGATTTCCGCTTGTTGCCCAGTCACTGAAAGGACAACATCGGAGGATCTCCGGGTATTCTGTGGTGTTACGGATCATTAAGGAGACGTAGCCGATGCGACTGAGGCGATTGACGGGCGAGGCTGTGGTGAGCGTTGTGATGCTGCTCGGACTTTCGACTGTCGGCATGGCCGGCGAGCTTAAGTATGCGATCGTCGACACCGGCCAGGATCGATGTTACAGCGACAGTGGCGTAATTCCATGCCCGAAGGCTGGGCAGCCGTTCTACGGCCAGGATGCTCAGCAAAGCGGTTACAAGCCAGCCTATCGCGACAACCGGGACGGAACCATCAGCGACCTGAACACCGGCCTCATGTGGATAAAGGCCAGGGGGACAAAGGTCAGCTGGGATGCAGCCGTGGCCTGCGCAGCTAAATGTCATGTGGGTGGGCATCGTGACTGGCGAATGCCGACGATCAAGGAGCTCTACTCACTCATAAACTTCAACGGCGGTTTTAATCCCGACGGTGGCTCGGTGCCGTACATCGATACGGACTACTTCGGTTTTGCTTACGGCGATCAATCCAAGGGCGAGCGGCCCATCGACTGCCAGGACTGGTCGTCGACCGAATACCTCGGCACGACCATGAACGGCAACGCCACCGTGTTCGGCGTCAACTTTGCCGACGGTCGCATCAAGGGTTATCCCAAGCTCCGGCCCGGCCCCGGCGGTCGCAGGGAGCACACGCTGTACGTGCGATATGTTCGCGGCAATCCCGCGTATGGCAAGAACGACTTTCATGACAACAAGGACGGTACGATCACCGATCTTGCGACCGGCCTGATGTGGGCGAAGAAGGACAGCGGTCGAGGCATGAATTGGCTGGATGCCCTGGCCTGGGTGCAAGCCCGGAACAAGGAGCACTATCTGGGCCACAGCGATTGGCGGCTTCCGAACGCGAAGGAACTGCAGAGCATCGTCGACTACACGCGTGCACCACAGGCTACCAACTCTGCGCGGCGAGGGCCGGCCATCGATCCCATTTTTGACATCTCCAGGCTCGATGACGGCGAGTATCCGTTCTTTTGGAGCAGCACCACCCATCTGGACGGTCCGCGCGACCGGCAGGGGATGGCCGCCGTCTACGTTGCCTTTGGGCGTGCCTTAGGCTGGATGCAGTTTCCGCCCGGTCGCGGTCCGCGGCGGCTGGTGGACGTGCACGGCGCCGGTGCGCAGCGCAGCGATCCCAAGAGCGGCGATCCGGATGCCTATCCGCACGGCCGCGGACCGCAGGGCGATGTCATACGCATTATGAACTTCGTGCGTTGCGTGCGCGGACCAGCCACCGGTGCAGCTTCGCAGGGGCTGCGACCGCACTGATCCGCACACGCATCGCGTGTTTATTGTCTACCTTGTGTCACTCTGCCGGGGTCAGCACGACCTTGCGATAGTAGTTCTGGCTGTGGTCGCCCTGCAGGTAGATGGGGCCGGGGGCGGCTTCGTCGCTGTCGAGGGCGCCGCCGGTGATGCCTTTGATCTCCTGGTTGTCGATGATGGTCTTGCCGTTCTGCACGACGGTCACGTAAGAGTCGATCAACGTAATGTCATAGTTTTGCCACTCGCCCGGCTTCTTACAGGCGTTGACGGTGGGCAGGATGCGGGTGTAGAGCGAGCCGCAGACGCCCGGGAACATGGCCTTGCCATAGCTGTCTTCGACCTGGACCTCGTAGCGGCCGCGGAGGTAGACGCCGCTGTTACCGTGCTCGGGGACCATGAACTCCACGTGCAGCTTGAAGTTTTTGAAGTCTTTGCGTTTGGTAACGATGTTTTCAGTGCCCTTGTGGACGGCCTTGGCGGGGTCGATCGTGTCGCCGTTGGTCATGACGCCGTCGATGACTTTCCAGGAGTGGCCTTGGCCGCCGACGGGCTCCCAGTTGGCGGCTAGATCCTCAGCCTTGCCGGCGAACAGTTCGATGGGCTTGCCCCACTTTCGCTCGCGTTGGCCGGTGAAGGAGCTGTCCTGGAGCTTGCCTTCGAGCACATCTCCGCAGGCCTTGGCTTGCACGGCTTGATCCCCGACCGAGAACGTCAGCCGCGCTCCGTTCTGCCTGGCTTTGCTGATGGCGGTGTCCTTGCCGTCCTGGGTCCAGGTGCCCTCGATGTTCTTCTTTTCGCCCTTCAGCACGAGGGTTGCGGTCTTCTCGCCCAGCTTGAGGGTCCACTTGCCGCTGAGGTCGGGGGTGGCGACGAAGCGTTTGGCGGTCCAGGTGCCGTTGACCTTCTTGCTCTTGTAGGTGCCTTCGATCTTGCCGCGTTTGATCTTGCCGGTCCACTCGCGACCCCAGGCGTTGAAATCGACGGTGCCGGTCTTGGCGTCGAAGTTGACGCCGTCCTTGATGTCGCTGACGCCGGCCCAGCGGGCCTGGAACTGGGCGACGCGCTTGCCATCGACGCGTTCGACGCCCAGCCAGCAGGGGTAGGTCTGGCCGTTCTCGGTGACGGTCATGTCCCAGCGGCCGACGATGGCGGGTCTGCCTTGCTTGCGGGCTGCCATGGCCTGGGTGGTGATCATTGCACTGCAGACGATGGCCAAGCCTGTACCGATGCGCATTGCGGAATTGATAGACATATTTGCGTACTCCGGAATTAATTCCCTGGTGGGCACCAAACGACACACGTACCGACGCAGTTTGCGTTGGAGGGGGCATTCTACACCTGTGGTGCAGGGCGACAAGGAGGCGGGCCGGCCGGGGCTTGGTAAGGCAGTGGTAAAGCCAAACTCGGCCGCCTGGGCCTGGATGCGCGTATCCGTGGTGATGGCAGGAAGTTACGGGCCATTGTGCGAAAGCAGCGGTGGGTTTGCTTTTGCGGAAAAGCTATGAGCTGTGAGCTTTGAGCCGGAAAAGGAGACAGGAGACGGAAGACAGGAGATAGGGGCTGCGGTGGGTTCGTCCCGTCGAAATGCTGCTGGGCGGGCGGATGTCGGCGTCCGACGTCTGAGCGTATGGGAATATCAAAGAGCCGTCGTCCGCAGATATAGCAGGACCGCCGCCCCGCATTTGGCACTTCGTCGGTGCGGTGGTATCCTCGGGAGGTGGTCGGGTTCCTGCAGACGGTGGCGGGCCGCGGAAGAAAGGGATAAGGAGAGTTGGAGGCCAGAATTGGGCTTTTCTTTCTTCGGCCGACCGTTTAGGGCTGATGTTCACGCTGCGAAACCCCGGCCGACCAAGGAACATGGAGAAGATTGGCAACAATGAGTGATGTCCCGCTTTATCTTCCTACGAGTCTACCTCGGAACCCAAGACGAAGAGAGTGCCCACAGATGACACAGATGGACACGGATAAGA
>JBJKSL010000626.1:0-3302 GCA_046704145.1 Phycisphaerae bacterium | reverse complement strand
GCCGTACGAGCGTGAGCTGAACTCCGCCGCGGCTGCATGGAAGGCTCTGCCTGCAAAGGCATCATCCGATGCACGCCGTGAGGCCTACTTCGCCGTGCGAAGCGCGGTGCGAAAACTCGCCCTGGCCAACGCGTTGTTGGGATTCGAAGAACTGCTCTTCCTCAAGCGGTTCACGCAGGAAACCTACCCCGACGTCTGCCTCAATCATATGCCCTGGGTGTCGCGGCCGGGCGGCGATATCTGCCGACTGAAGATGGCGGACATCCGCAACCCGCAGGGATCGGACCCGGTAAAGGTGCAGCCGCTGCTCAACGGTGCTTTGGGTTTCGGGCACGTGCACGGTATGGAGCTGTGGTTCGGCGGCGACCGCGTGGTGTTCGGCTTCGCCAAGACGCCCACCAATGAGCCTGCAGAGGGCTGGCGCAACCGGGCCACCAACTATGTTCTGCGTCGCACGGTCGAGCCCATACACATCTTTGAGGTCGGCGTCGACGGCACCGGCTTGCGGCAGATCACCTACGGCGAGTGGAGCGACCTCGACCCGACGTACGCACCTAACGGCGATATCGTGTTCGTCTCTGAGCGGTGCGGTTGCTCGCTGCAATGCAACGAGTACGACAAAGACGAGACTTCATGCAACCTGTACACGTGCCGGCCTGACGGTTCAGACATTCGCTGGATGAGCGTGTCCAAGGACGGCGACTATCTGCCGCACTGCCTCGACGACGGGACCATCGGTTACACGCGTTGGGAGTATCAGGAGCGTAACTGGAAGAACATCCAGTCGATCTGGACTATCCGGCCCGACGGCACGGGGGCGGACGCTCTCTTTAAGCAGCATCTCAACAATCCGTGGGCGCTTGAGGAAGCACGTTCGATCCCCGGCACGAGGACGGACGAGTTGGTTGCCGTCGCCGCCGGCCATCATACACTGCCTGCCGGTCCGGTAGTGGTTGTGACGCCAACAGTAGGCATGAACGATTCAGCAGGTATCCGCATCGTCACGCCGGGCGTCAACCCGCCCGAGGGAGGCATGTCCGGCACGCCGGTGGACGAAGGCGGCGTGGTCGATCAGGGTGGCTTTTATATGACGCCCTGGCCGTTGTCGGACAAGTACTTCCTGGCCGCCTACGCGTATGGCAAGGCGCAGAATCCGCCGAAAGGTTACGCCCTCTACCTCATCGACGTGTTCGGCACGAAGGAACTGCTCTACCGCGATCCGGACATCTCGTGTTTCACGCCGATTCCGTTGCGGCCGCGACCTGTGCCGCCCGTGCTTGTGGATCAGACGGACCGCACGAAGGATTACGCCGTCTGCTCGGTGGCGAACGCCATGCACGGCGTGGACGGCGTTGTTCCGGGCAGTGCTCGATATCTTCGCATCGCTCAGCGCTTGCGTTGGCCGTACGACAACGTCCACGGCGGCGAGCGTTACACCGAAAAGGCCGTGCCCAACAACTGGACGCCCGCCCGCATACTTGGCGACGTGCCGCTCGACCCTGACGGCAGTGCCTACTTCCGGGTGCCGGCAGATACCGCTATCTACTTCCAACTGCTGGATGAAAACCGCATGGAACTGCGGCGAATGCGCTCGTTCATCAGTTTTCAGCCCGGCGAGCAGCGCGGCTGCTTCGGCTGTCACGAGACGCGTGCCGAGGCCCCGCCGGTCGCCCAGTTCCCGACGGCTTTGATGCGCGAGCCGGCCGCACTGATCCCGCCTCCGTGGGGTGATCGACCGGTGAGCTTTCTGCGTGATGTTCAGCCCGTCTTCGACCGCAACTGCGTGCAATGTCACGGTGGATTGAAGCCTGCGGGCGGGTTGGACTTCTCCGCCGGACTGACCGCGCACAAACCCTGCTGTTCGCCGCCGGAGGGCGTTGCCGGCTATGGTGCCAATCGCTGCTTCGACACGCTGCTGGAGAAGAAGCTGGTTTCGTGGTCGCCGGCATTGGATGGCGATGCATCTATTTCGCAGCCGATGGCCTTCGGCTCGCATCAGAGCAAGCTGATCCAGGTCCTGCGTGCAGGTGCGTGCAGCAAACGGGCCAAGCTCACCGAGGACGATTTCCTTCGGCTGGTGATGTGGATAGATGCCAACGCACCTTATCACGACGGCTTCGTGGACAAGCGGCCTGGGCACATGCCTTATGATCTGCCGCGGGATACGCAACTGGTTAAGGAACTCACCGCCGTGCACGCGAAGCGTTGTGCGGGGTGCCATGAGGTCAATGCGGTAACACGCTCTGATTGGATCGATATCTATCAGCCGCAGCGGAGCCTGTTCCTGTCTGCCCCGCTCGCCAAACAGGCCGGCGGCAAAGGAGCGTGCAAAACGGTCGTCTATGCTGGTGTCGATGATGAGGACTACGCCAAAGTGCTGAAGCTGGTGCAGGCGGCCGTCGAGCGTACCTGGGACTATCCTCGTCGAGACATAGCCACGCTGGACAGGCCTTCGTTCGGCCAAATAGCACAGCAGGCGAACGCGCAAAAGGGCGACGCGAGCACAAAACACGCAGGTTTTGCCGAAAGGAACTGACTGCATGCGTTTTCGAGCTATCGGGAATTCAGGTATCGAAGCATCGATCGTCGGCATGGGCACGTGGGTCACCGGCGGGGGAGCATGGTGGGGCCCGCAACCGGACAACAGTGAGTCCGTCCGTGCTATTCATGCCGCACTGGATGCAGGCGTAAACCTGATTGATACGGCACCGGTCTACGGCTTCGGCCTTAGCGAGGAGGTCGTGGGCAAGGCCATCCAAGGCCGCCGCGACAGCGTTGTGCTCGCGAGCAAGTGTGGCCTGTGGTGGAAGGATGAGCGCGGCTCGGTCTTCTTCGATCGCGACGGCCAGACCATCCGCCGATCGCTGCGGCCGGACACAATCCGGGAAGAGATCGAGCTCAGCCTCAAAAGACTGGGTGTCGATCACATCGACCTCTATCAAACCCACTGGCCGGCCATCGAGCCTGACAAGACGCCCATCTGCGACACCATGGCCTGCCTGATGGACCTTAAGAAGCAGGGGAAAATCCGGGCCATCGGCGTCTCAAACGTCTCGCTCGACGAACTGAACGAGAACCTGCGCTGCGGCGACGTGGTCAGCGATCAACTGCGCTACAGCATGCTGGCTCGCGATGCAGAGAAGGATATCTTTCCGTGCTGCGAGGTTAACGGGGTTGCGACTCTCACATATATGTCACTTGAACAGGGCCTGCTTACCGGCAAGGTTGGCATGGACCGCAAGTTCGGCGAGGACGAGTTCCGCAGCGACCAGAACTGGCATCCCTGGTTCAAGCTGGAGAAC
>JBJKSL010000625.1:0-9635 GCA_046704145.1 Phycisphaerae bacterium | reverse complement strand
ACGATAAGGCGTGCCACGTGCGTCCACCTCGGTCTCGGCGATGATCCGCTGCACGTAGCCCTTCTCGCACAGGTAGGCCAGGTCCTTCTTGAGTTGATCCCACTCCAGGTGCGGAAAGACCGCCAGGAGTGTGCGCAGGATCTGGTCTCCCTGCAGGGCCGCCGGATACAGCATCTTCAGCGCCACCAGCAACTCGTTCCGCACCCGCTTGATCTGTCGAGCCGTCGCTTCGCTCATGTTTATGCTCCGCTCTTTCACTTATACCGATTACATTTGAAACCCGTGCCCACCGCTGCGTCCCAAAAACCGTGCGTAATAGGCTTATGGGCACGTCGCCGCGCGCAAAAGGATGCGCGTGCGTATTAGTCTCTGGCCACCTTGCCCACCAACTCCGCCACCGCCGAGGTCATGCGACCCAGTTCCGCCGCCAAGCCGTGCCCGTTCTCCAGTTCCGTCTGAATGCGCGTAACCATCTCGGTGAGCCGCTCCAGCCCCTGCCTTGCGAGCATGGCCTCGCGCACCCATTCCTCCTTGGTGGCGAACTCGCGGTCCAGATCCGCCGTGGACCTCAGCAGGTCCCGGATCGAGAGCTCGACGACTTCGATCCGGTGACACACACTGGTCATGGCACTGGCCTGGTGATCCCGAATGGTCCGCAGGTACAACGCGATCATCACCAGCGGCGCCCCCACCAAAGGCGACAAGGCCCCCACGACCACCCCAATCTGTTCCCAGTTCATCCAACCCCCCGCTACCCATCACCCAGCCCGCGATCTGTCTCTGTCTTCAATTCAACATTCAACATTCAACATTCTCTTCCGCCTCCTACGGTATCAACTTCACAATGACCGTATTCAGCAACTGCAACAGCTGATTCGCCGTATCCACGCGAATGAGCCCATCGCTCAGCGCCTGCCGAAACGCCTCCACCACCGGCGCGTCGTGCAACGAGGTCACCGCCGTAGTCCGCGCAGGCTCAGCCAGCACCCTGCCGATCGCATCCGCGGGCCCCGCCCCCTGTGCCGCACTTATCCTCTGATCCAGCGTGTCCAGTAAATCGTTGAGAACTTGCGTGCCGTCCGCCATCTCGTACCCCCGAAATCTCAAATCTCGAATCCGACATCTCAAATACTCAAATCTGAAATCTCAGATCCGTTCTTCTTTCCGTGTCTTCCGTGTATTCCGTGGTCCCCCTCTTCTCCAGTTCGGACATCCGCAATCCACACCCCACATCACTGTTGCCCAGCCGCCTGAGCCGCTGTACTCCCCGCCGCCGTCTGTTTCTTGGTTTCGCGGTTGGCGATCCACGTTTCGATGTACCGCCGCGCTTCGTCTCGCAGGCTCAGACTGTCCAGCGCCAGCTTCTGCATGCCTCGAGCCATTTCGCGAAGCGTGTCGACATTGCTCATAGCCGCCGTTCGCCGCTGCCATTCCGTCTCGCGGTCCTGGCGGATCTTGCGCAAAGCTGCCTGGAACTCCTTGACGTTCGTCTCCGTGGCTGCCGCATCGTCGTGTGCAGCCTGCACGCGTGCCACGAACGCCTCGACCACGCCGTCCTCTCGCGAATCGTCAAACCGCGAGACGTCCTGGTGATACTCCTGCACCGTCACCTGCATCTGGTCGGCCACCGCCACGAGTGCATCGCTGGCCGCCAACTCCATGCCCGCATCGCCGCCGCACCCCACACCAAGCCCGCCGATCGCCGCCGCCGCATGCAGCAACATCAACCGCCGCACTGCCAGCCCCCTGCAAGTGCGCATATCTCACCCCCGCTCTTCATGCTCTCGCCCTGCCGTTCGTTCAGCCTTCCACGCTCACTGCCGGCACATCCGCTGCCGTCGACACGCTCGCTGCCGACGCATCCTCGCCCGCCGCCTTGGCACCCGCATCCTCATGCGCGATGCCCAGGATCACCGCCACCCCCACACTCACGATGGTCAACACCATCTCCTCGCTGACGCCCAGTCCGTACTGTGCTGCATAAGCCGCCAGCACCGTAGCCACCGCCACCCGCACCTTCCGCGACGCCAACGGCAGCACCAACCGCTTCACAATCTCCGTCAACTGCATCGTTCCCCTCCCTTTTTCACCACCGAGAACAAGTGTCGCCCGCAGATCACGCAGATAAAACAGATGAAGAGACCGCAGATGTCCGCCCTGGCCTTCACGTTTAGTCTGCCAAGCCTTCCCAACTCATCTGCCTTCAACCAATCCGCTCAATTTGCTTGATCTGCGGGCAAGTTCTTCATCTTCCTTCATCTCACAACCATGTTCGATCAACTTCCACCCCGCCTCGTCCGCAGCCCAGATGTAGTACACTGGCTCCGACCCGGCCAACTGCCGAAAAGTCTGGGCCAACTGTCGCGGCGTCTGATTCGCGAGCTTCTCATCCGCATTACACGAGGTGGCCTGATACCACCTGTGCACGCACTTGGACACCAGCCTCCGCACCACCGGCCGCCGGCACACTTGTGACACAAAATCGACACCAAGCGGATCCGCCCCTGCCGCCTGCAAGGCAGCGACCGTCTCATCGCGAATCGCCGGCGGCTCACACACGCCAATCCGCCGCATGCCCGCCTTTTCGAAGATCGGATTCACCGTCCCCATCGCCGCCAGACACTCGACAAACCGCGTGCCCACCAAAGGCAACGTCCGCCGCACCAGCCAATGCCCGATGCCGCACCCGCGAACATCCGGATGCACCACCAGCCGCTTCAACAGCCGCAGATCGCGATTAACCCGCCGTGCCTGATGCCTGAAGCGCCCTTGCGTAACCTGGTTGCGCAGCCGCAGCTCCAGCGTCGGCCGAGCGTACAGCACCACAGCCAGCGGCGGCCCATCCAGCCCCTCGCGGCAGACGAACACCTTGTCCACCCAGCCGACCGTCCCGCGCTGGCGATAATGCATGCACGAAAACTGCTCGTAATCAGCGATAGTGCCCTGCTGGATGCGAAGCTGCCGCGCGAAGGAGATGCACGCGGACTTCTGCTTGGCCACCTCTCGCACCTGCACGCTCGGCTCGCTGCCGCCCATGCGAACGACGGTGTCTGGCTGCAGATCCTGCTCCAGAACCTCCTGACTCGTCGCCACCACCAACGCCAGCCGCTCCCGCGTAACCAGCTTGCGCAGGTTGAACGCAATCGCCTTGGCCAGCCGCCGATGCAGAATGGCCCCGAACTCATCGCACAGCAGCGGCGCCGCCTGCCCGAAGGATGGCGTCAGCTTGCTCGCGTCCCCGTCGTCGTTTGGCGAACGTCCTCGCCGATGCAACGAGACCGCTCTGGCCAGCCGTGCCCTGAACTTCTCGCCATCGGAAAGCTGCGCGAACCGCCGGATCCACAACATGGGCTCGCCCAGCCCGCAAGCAGTAAGCACCCCCAGAGCCGCCGTCACCGGCCGCGTCGGCGCCACCGCATCCACCACCGCCACATCGAGCGGAAACTGAATGTTGTGCACCAGCCGCGAGGTCGGAAACTGCCGCGCGATCGCCGCCAGCAGTTGCGACTTGCCCGAGCCGCTCGGCCCGGTCACCAGCGTTATCGTGCCGGGCTGGATCCGCAGTTCCAGCCCGGCCGCGATCTGCCGCCCCCCCACCGTCAAAGGCACCCCGAACCGCAGACCAATCTCCACCAGCCGCGCCGACGCCGGTACTGCTTCCCCCGCCGTGGCCAGGTCCAGCCGCACCACGCCGCGTTCGGCCTCCAGCTCGCGATCGAGCACATCCCCGTTTGCCCCGCCGGCAACGGACAGCCGCCGCTTCATTCCCCTCGCCGGGATAACCGCATCGCCCACCGCCGGGCCGCCCACGACGGTTCTGCGCTTGGCCCCATCCCGGCTGACAATCTGCTTGCACTGCTTGGCCTTCGGCATCCACTTCCCCTTCGGTCAGCACCACCTCGCCCCTCATCCCCTAACATATGCCTAACATATACACCGCACCAGCCCCCGCGGCAAGCACAAAATTGCAGTAAATCGCAATATTCTCGCAAGCCAAGCCAGCGCGGTAGCTTACGTACGTCATGTGTGCTGAGGGAAACTGACTGGGCATTGATTAACAGCGGAAACCGAGCCGGAACTGCCGGTGAACGCCGGAGACACACGAACAAGCCCGAATACTTCGCCACGGCGACGCAGGGGCACATTTCTGTGAAGCCGGGTGCGTCTCGGGCGGGTGGTTATAGAGATCGGTCGGTTTTCTACTGGCTCGGCTTCGGGCCGTGGAGTATCTTTCGGCTGTGGCGTTGGGCCTCCATACCGCGAGCCATAACGAAGGAGATTCGCCATGGGTTGGGGTCGCATGTTACTGCTCGGCAACTACGGTCAGCAGATGGATATTGAAGACCAAAGGCAGCAGATTGAGGAACTGCAATCACAGATCAGCGGTTTCCGACAAAGAGGTGCATCCGAGCTTGCCGCACGCGTTCAGCAGTTGGAGGCCGAGGTCGACGAGCTGCGTTTATACATGGCTGCCCTGATTCGACATCTGGCCGCCAAGGGTTCGGTGGACAAGGCCGAGTTCAGCCGACTGGTCGATCTGATCGATCGGCAGGATGGAGCGGCGGACGGAGCGTATCGAGGACCGATCGGGCCGTGAACCATTGAGTGCAGAGGAATCGAACCACGGAATTGTGGAACACAAAGGCGCAAAGACGCAAAGAAGGCCTTTGCATTGGATCTCTTTGCGTTATTGCGCCTTTGCGTTACGAACTTCTTCTTGCTCTTGCTAGGCGGATGCAGAGCTGGGGAATTCAAGAGACTGAACCACCAAGGCACCAAGACACAAAGAAGATACGGGCTGCTCTCTTCTTGGGGTCTTCGTGTCTTGGTGGTGGCAATTCTTCTTCGGAACTGCGACGACAGAGGAGTTGAACCACGGAAGACACGGAAATGAAACGGCAGAGACTTGAGGGTGGGTTGCATGACTGGTCCCGCTCATCAAAAAGGGAACCTGTCGTTCTCCTCAAGCTCTGGCATTGCATGGGCAACCATGCCCACAGGTATGGTTGCCGGTATGCCTTGCTCATGTCGAAACGCGACGATCTCAGCGGCTGTTACCCTTATTCCGCGTCCTTCACGGCAGAGGTCGGATAAGGAGAGGAATGTGATCTCAACAGGCAAGAAGCGTGCCTCTCGAAGGGCCGTGTCAGCAATCCGACCGGTCGTAGCGATCAGCCCCTTCGTGAGACCACAATTGTGAAGGTCCAGCCACAGCTTCCTCACAATCCGAGCATCTACCTCATAAGCACCTTTCGCACAGAAGCGTTTTACCTCCACGCCCAAGACCCCCTCATCCGGCACACTAACCGTTCCATCAAAGCCAGCCGCCTGAGGACCAGTCTGGGAGCATAAGTACCCTCTCTTACTAAACATCAAGAATACCTTGGTTTCAAAATCGTACCAACTTCCGGCCAGCCAACCCGAATCCGCACCAAGATTCCAGCTTGCGAAATCATCCTCACGCAATGGCGCATCAGCGTACTTCGGTGGTCGTCTTGGGACTCGGGAAGGTCTGGATTCCGCGTTCTTGCTCTTTGAATCAAGTGCAGCCTCAATCGCAGCTATCAGCCCCACCAAAACGACTGCACCGCCCGCAGCAGCGGGGTTTGAGAAGCGATACCGAAGACAGGTGACAAACCATAAGAGCAGAGCCGCCCAGAGAACCAGTGGGCACGCTTTAAGCAAGGCCAGTGTTGCACGCTTTAGGGCTTTTCGTCGCGTGTCGCGCCTCTTGGCTGCCTTCATCCGACGCTCAGCAGCAGCGGCGAGAACTAACGGTTCAAAGTCGGAAGGCGAGAGTTGAATGTGATTTGCACATAACGGACAGACAACACGAGCCCTCCTGTCTGCGTAACGCGCTTCAAATGCGCGGCTACAGTACGGGCACTGTATGGGTTGGAGTGCGTCACGAGCCAGCACCTTCGGAGCTCCTCCTACGGAAAGCAGCGGGACAGAATGGACCTCAAGAATCTGCCAAAGAGCAGAATAATTGGCGCGGACTGGGCTTAACTAGTCTTCATGAGTATCGTTTCGGCGATCCGTAGAGATAATGATCGTGCTCGGCGGCGAGGTCAGTCGGCAACCTTGCGGCGTCCTGTTCCGGCAAGTCACGCGCAAGGTCTTCGGCAACTTCCCAGATCGACCGAGCGGCCGGGCTGGCAGTCGGCTGTTCCGCTTTACCATTGAGGCCGGCCAACACATCCACCAGTACGATTACCTCGGCTTGCTTGCCCTCGGGGAGTTGATCGGACCGAACCTCCACGCGCCCGCCGGGCTGAATTGTGACGATTTGCTTGACGGCTCTGACCATAATCTCACCATTCTCCTGGTGCCAGATTCTAACAGTCTGGCAGAGAATTGGTTGAGGCTACTCCTCCTCGAACGCACTTTCGGCGATTTCTATGGCGCGGAGCAGGCCTTTGGCTTTGTTGATGGTCTCTTTGTATTCGAGGTCGGGCTGGCTGTCGGCGACTATGCCGGCGCCGGCCTGGACGTAGACGGCGTGTTTGCCGAAGGTGTCGCCGGGGGTGACTACCATAGTGCGCAGGGCGATGCTGGTGTCCATGTTGCCGGCGAAATCGACGTAGCCGACGGCACCGGCGTAGGGGCCGCGACGGGTGGGCTCGAACTCATCGATGATCTGCATGGCTCGCACCTTGGGGGCACCGCTGACCGTGCCGACGGGCAGACTCGCACGCAGGGCGTCGAACGCGTTCGATCCGTTGGCCAACTTGCCGGCGACCTCACTGGAAATGTGCATGACGTGACTGTAGCGTTCGATGGCCATCACCTCGTTGAGCTTGACGCTGCCCAGCTCGGCCACGCGGCCCACGTCGTTTCGGCCCAGATCGACCAGCATTATGTGCTCGGCCCGTTCCTTGGGGTCGGCGAGCAGTTCGGCTTCGAGGGCATGGTCCTCCTGCTCGGTGCGCCCGCGCCGACGCGTGCCGGCCAGCGGCCGATTGGTGATGATGCCGTCCTCGACGCGGCACATGATCTCTGGCGAGGAGCCGACGAGAATCACCCGCGGGCTCTTGAGGTAGAACATGAACGGCGAGGGGTTCACCACGCGCAGTGCCCGATATATGTCAAAGGGATCGGCCGACGTCTCGACCTTGAGGCGTTGACTGAGCACGACCTGGAAGATGTCGCCCGCGCGGATGTATTCCTTGCAGGCCTCGACCGCCTGCTTGAAGCCCTCGGCCTCGAAGTTGCTGGTGAAGCTCAGCTTGGGGTCGCCGCTGTGGTCGATGGACACCACCCGTGTCGGCCGAGCCTGTTCGAGCCGCTTTACCATCGCGGCCACGCGTTCGCAGGCGCGCTCGTAGCCGACCTTTACGCCATCGCTTTCAATGTGCGCGTGCGAGAGCACGATGATGGTCTTGCGGACGTGGTCGAACATGACCATGGTGTCGTACATTCCGAAGAGCAGGTCGGGCAGGCGGCGATCGTCCTGCGGGGCATCGGGCAGCGGCTCGTAGTAGCGCACGACGTCATAGCCGGCGTACCCTACCGCCCCGCCGCAGAAGCGCGGCATCTCCGGCAGGTGCACGGCCCGGTATGAGTCGAGCATCTCTGCCAGCTTGCTGAGCGGATCGGTGTAGGTGTCGGTCGTCGTGCCGCCGGAGCCTTCGATGCTGACCCGATCGCGAGTGGCTTGGAAGACCGCCTGCGGGTGGGCACCCAGAAACGAGTAGCGGGCGATCTTCTCGCCGCCGACGACGCTCTCCAGCAGGAAAGCGTGCGGGCTGTCCTGGGCGATAGCCGCGAATGCCGAGACCGGCGTCAGGCTGTCGCCGAGCAGTTCGCAGTAGACGGGGATGGTGTTGCCGTTCTGGGCAAGCCGCTCAAAATCCGCCAAGTTGGGTAGGTATTTGGACATGCCCAGCATGGTAATCGGATCGCTCGAGTTCTACCACACGCTGGACCTTGCCCGGCCATAAACTACCGCCTCCGGCGGCGGATCAGGCCGGCCAGGCCGCCGAGCAGGAGCAGGGCCGAGGTCGGCTCGGGCACCAGGTAGTGGAAGCGCAAGGTCTGGTCGCCGTAGTCAAGTTCACACATTGGGTTGGGCAGATACACATCGTCAAAGGTCGTGCCATTACGGCCGTCGAAACTGGCGATGGTGTACCAGGAATCGTCCGGGAGGCTGACGCCGGGGAGGATGGAAACGTTCAACGTGCCACCGAGCGTCGCCTGGCCGAGGATGTCCAGCATGTCCCAGGTACCATCGCCCATCTCCATATTGAGCGTACCGCCGAAGCCCTGCGAGAAGTCGCCGTTACTGGTGAGCGTGCCGGGAGAGTTGCCGGGGCTGAGTTCGCCGGCCAGATTGGCCACCGTGCCGAGGATGCTGCCGGAACCGCCGAGCGTGCCGCCCGTGCTGACAAAATTGCCGGTGAGCGTGCCGTCGATGACGGTCGAGCCCGCGTTCTGGGAAATGTCGCCGACAAACTGCGTGCCCGATACCACCTGGATGCTTCCGTTATTGGTAACCTCGGAGTCGCTGCGGAACGAGCCAATGCCGGCGGTCTGCATGGTGCCGTTGTTCACCAGGTAGGCGCCTGGGGCAAACTCTATAGGGACCGTGCCGTTGGCGATCATGGTACCGTCGTTGTTGACGGTGAAGTGGTCGCTCCAAGTACTGCCCATGAAGAGCAGCGAACCGCTGATGGTATGCCCGCTACCGTTGACAAAGGTCATGTTGCTATCGATGGCCTGCAGAACGCTCGTATCCGAGGCGGACGCGTCCAACAAACCGATGCCGCCGAGGGTCACCTTCGAGTCGCCGTCATTTCTCAGCAGGATCGCGTTGGCGTTCACGCCGGCATCGAAGGCTATCAGCTGGTTGTTTGCATAGGCATTGCCGCCGTACAGGGTTATCGCAGAGCCAGAGGCGATCTCGACGGTGCCGTAGTTGGTCAGGTCGGTGTTGAGTTGAGCACTGCCCAGATCGCTGCGGACGAGTCCAGAGTTGGTGAGCGTGCCACCGGTGAATTGGCTGCCGCCGAGGTTCATGGTGCCGTAATTGTTGACCTGAGTGTTGCGCACGTTCGCAGCCGTCATGTCGGCCGTGGCTCCGGCAGTCACGTGCATATTGGCATCCTGCACACTGCTGCTGGCCAGGGTCATCCCGCCGCTGTTGATGGCCTCGATGTCGCCGCCGGTGACCTGTAAGTTGCCGAGGAGGTTGATGGTGCCGCCGTCGGCGCGGATGGTGCCGCCGGTGTTGTCGATGTTGGTGACGATGTCGAGGGTACTGTTGGTTTCCTTGATCATTCCGGTGTTGATCACCGCAGCAGCCGGCCCCAGAGTCATGCCTAAACCGGTAGCGTTGATAGTGCCCTGATTCTGCAGGTTCAGTTCCGCCGAGCCGCCGCCGATGGAGCCGGCGCCGGTGATGGTGTGCTGAGCGGAATTGACCAGCGTCAACGAATCGTCGAGTGCAACCAACTGATTGTTTCGTTCATCGCTCATGACCAGCGAACCCGTGCCGGCCAGTGTCACAGTACCGGTTCCTTCCATGAGCAGGCCGGTCGGACCGCCGGTGCTGTTCATCTCGATCCGCCCGTTGTTGGTAATGGTGTGCCCGCCGACGAGCGAGAGTGCACTGCTGTCCGTCAGATCGATGGTGC
>JBJKSL010000624.1:0-3263 GCA_046704145.1 Phycisphaerae bacterium | reverse complement strand
GGCCGGAGAAGATCCACATGTTGCCCTGCTTGGACTTTTGGGAGTCGGCGGTCTGCTTGGGCTGCGTCTTGATTATGTGTTTGACGGCCGTGGGCGGCGGTACGGCCATGCCGGGGGCGACGCCGCCAGCCAGCAGAGCATTCTGCGCCTGGATTTCATGTTCCACATCGCTGTAGGCGGTGGCCAGTGCCTGAAACTGCCGGCGATCGCGTTCGGCCTGGAGGCGGTACAGTTGCGCCTTGCGCCGCAGCAGGTCGGCGTTGTGATGCAGCAGAATCGCTTCCAGACGCGTGGCGATCGGGTTGCTGGCTCCGCGTGCTTCGGACTCGCCACTGCCGGCTGTGGCTGATTTGACCTTGGCCAGGATTGACAACGCATCATGCAGAAGCGCGGCGTTGGCATCCACCTGGTCATCGAGTTTGCGGAAGGCCGCCTCAGGATCGGGCATGCTCTGTCGTGGAGCTTCGGTCCCGCCGAGGGCGGCGATATTCTGCGAAAGCGCGGGCAGTTGGCGGCCGTCGGCGGCGACGCGCTCCTTCTGAGCGGCGAAGGGGTTGTGGTCGCCATCCTGACGCAGGTACTCGTTCCACTTCTCGGCATCGATCTTGTCAGGCTGCGTGGTCGCAGCGGCGAATGCCCGCTCAAGATTGGGGGCGGCGGCGTTGTACTCGTAGAGCAAACGCTGGGCCTTTTCGATCTGCTGATCGACCTGGCTTCTGAGTTGGTCCTGCGGCGAACTCATGCCCGGAAGCATGAAGCTGCCGACGATGAAGACCAGACCGATGACGACGAGGGGGACGGCAATGGCGATAGAGAGCTTCACGACGAACTCCGCAGTCAGCCAGTGGTTCGATGGCTTGGGGTTTATTGGTGGGCCGAATCCTCCGGAGGATGGCGGCCGCAGGCAGCATGACATTCACAAAGGGCAAATGCCCTAAGCGTCGGCGGTACCCAGGTTTGGAAGCACCAACTGCCCTAACAGATGTACCATGATCCGCCGTTGGCGTCAATGTGGGATGCCGCCGCAGCAGCTGGCTGATGCTGTGTAATACTACGGTTGGCAAAGTGGCCGCGTTCGGGGAAGTCTATTCGGCTCGCAAAACCTTTAGGGACAGTTTGTTAAGGCTCATCCAGCCTGCGGTGACCAAGTCGGCGATTCCGGCGTCGCCGGCTGCGCTGATGCCCAGGGCGATGTGCGTGGGGTCTACGTCGGTCTCGTTGAATGCGGCGTCCACGTCTACCCACTCGCCATCAATCCAGTATTGGGTCCAGAGATGGCCGACAAAGACGTTGCTTTCGCCGGCGAATTCATCGGTGTAGACGATGCCGGTCACGATGCGGGTGGGGATGCCACACGCTCTCCCGAGAGCGGCCAGCAGCACGCCGTGCTCGGTGCAGTCACCCTCGCGGCTGCGGGCGACCTCGCTGGCCGAGGCGAAGCCGACGCTAAGGTTTTTAGACTGGATGTAGTTGTGGACGAAGTTGCAGAGCCGCTCCGCGAGTTTGTGTGGATCCTTCTCGTCGCCGGCGGCCTTGCGTGCCAGTTCCGCAGCCTTCGGGTCTTTGTAGTTCAGATCGGCCGAGGCCTCCAGGTAGGGCTTGAGGTCCACCTTCGAGCCGCTCTCCTCGGTCTTGGCGGCTTTTTCTACCTTTTTGTTGTCCCTTGCGGAGGATCGCGTGAGCTTCAAAGTGATGCTGCCACCGCCGCGCTCTGTGATCTTCTGCATGGCCGTCTCGGGCAGGTCGAGCTTCTTCTTGTTTCGTGAGGACAACTGGTAGGTGATTGCCTTGGCCTTTCGGTTGAGCCTGCGATCGATGTGGATTAGCGTGCTGACCATCAGCTCCGCCGGATCGTTCGGGGCCAGGGCGACGGCCTTTGTGCAGCCGATGACCTCGAATGGAATGTCTACCGGTGGCACGGTCATTTTCATCTTGACGATGCTGCCATCATCGGTGATCCAGGCGGTCGTATCTACATCGGTCGTACCGCCCAAGAGGCCGCCTTTCATGTGCGCGGTCTGACGAGTGCGGTAGGCGGTGACCTTGCGGCCGAAAAGGTCGATCTCTTCCTTGTCGAAGACCTCCATGGTGGTGGGCGTGAGCCTGTCTGGCGACATGCTTGGCTCGTAAACGTCCAAATCGTACTTGAGGCCCGGCTTGAGCCCGCGCTTGATCTCCTCTCGATAGGTGCCCCAGGACATGATCGCCCCTTTGGGCAGGTTGTAAGTGTTGGTGCCCATGTTCATGCCAAGTTGCCTGGTTGACACGGTGACTTTGCCGTTCTTGATATTGCCGGTGGTGACGGAAGGAATTTTGCCCAGCCGCATGCTGTTCTTGAAGCTGAGCGGCTCGCCTTTGAGAGTTTCATCCGTGGTTTGATCGAAGGTGATGCTGATGCGGGACCGGTCTCGGCCGACCTCCAGCAGCATCGATGTCTCGGTGCGAATGATGTCGCGGCTGCTGCGTTTGAGATGTTCCATAGTGTTGTGCATGTGACCGCTCTTCTGCCCGTTGAGCATGAGCACGTACCACTCGTCGGAAAAGAGGCCGAAGGGCGGATTATCGATGTCGATGGTCGTCGGTGTCGGCGAGGCCATGGACATCGCCGGTGCGGTGGTCGGCTCTGCGGCGCCGGCCAGCCCGCTAAGGATGAGAAGCACCGCGGCACAGCAGATTTGCGAGTATGGTTTCATGTTAGATTCCAGGTGACTCTCGCTTCGATTGCTACGTCCTCATCGAATGCTACGGACTTGTTGTCCGAAAGTTTCACCGGCGCATTGTACACGCAGGGGGAGCACCTGGCGCGTTTGACGCCTTTACGGTGGGTCGATTCTATTCAAAAGCCCATGGCAGGCCTGCCATGGGCTTTGGGGGGAAGTAATGGATTGCGTGCGGCGACGATTACTGGTCGAGCCAGTGCCGGATGGAGTAGAAGGTCAACGCCCGGCCCGCCTTGGCGATGGAGTCGGTCAGTGGAATCTCCTTAGGACAGACCTTGACGCAGTTCTGTGCGTTGCCGCACTCCATGAGGCCGCCCTTGCTCATCAGGGCCTCGAGACGGGCTTCCTTCTCGGTGGCGCCTGTCGGATGGCTGTTGAACAGGATGGCCTGGCTGATCGCCTGTGCCCCGATGAAGTCGGTAGCCGAGTTCACCTGGGGGCAAGCCTCGAGTCAGCAGCCGCAGGTCATGCAGCGCGAAAGCGGATAGAGTTCCTCCTGCTGCTGGTTCGTAAGCTTGGGCGTAGGCAGGTCGTAGTAGCCGT
>JBJKSL010000623.1:0-3444 GCA_046704145.1 Phycisphaerae bacterium | reverse complement strand
TCGTCGACGACGGGTGCCGCAGGCTGGGCGTCCTGACTGACCTCGGCCACGCGTTCGAAGGCCTGGGCGAAGTTGTCGCGAGGCTCGACGCTGTATTCCTGGAAAGCAACTATGACCCCAAGATGCTCGCCGAAGGGCCGTACCCCTGGCACCTGCAGCAGCGGATTTCGGGCAAGCATGGCCACCTGTCCAACCCGGAGGCGGCCAGGCTGCTTTGCAAATGGGCCTCCAGCAAGCTGCAGTGGGTCTGCCTTGCACACCTCAGCGAGGATAACAATCATCCCATCGTTGCTTTGCGGACGCACCGGGAGATTCTGGCAAGCAAGCTTCCGCTCCACGTCGCCAGCCGCTGCGAAGCAAGCGATACGTTCGTGGTTGCATAAGCGCCCACTTGCAGTCGCGGCCGGCGCGCAATATCCTCTGTCGCGGTTTCGGTACACTAAAAAAGGAAGTGCAATGAGGCGAGGCATACTGGCAACTCGGCAGGAGCTCAAGTCGCTTGCCGACAAAGTTGGCCGCAAGCCCTTCGATTCGATATTCAGCGTTCTGCGCAAAAGGTGCTCACTGATCCTGCAGTCCGGGCCGGTCGCGCAGGCCCAGTGGCGGGCGATGTCCGCCCAAGGCGACCAGGCCGCGATGCTCAAGGCCGTCCGCATCGCACAAGGCCGGATCATCGACCTGCTGGTCGCCCATAACGTGGAGCCAAACGCGGCGTATTGCGGCCGCGCGGTCGAGGAACTGCGCAACCTGGTCTCCTGGCCCACGTGGGTTGAGCCGGTGCATGTCAACGCGCCGCTCGATTGGGCGACCGCGGAGGCGGGCGTCGCCGCCCTCATCGCCATCGATTGGCTGTGGGAGGATCTGACCGAACTGGATCGCCTGAAGGTGCTGCAGGCGCTGCGGCACCGCGTGGTCGAGGCATACAGCAAAGCAGTCGCCGCCGGCGCGTGGTGGACCAGCGTCTACCACAGCTACGGCGCCGTCATCCACAGCGGGTGCGGCCTGGTGGCCATGGCCCTCGGAGACGATGAGCCCAAGGCCCGCCAGGTGCATCAGCTCTGCCGTGCAGGCCTGAAGAACTTCCTGGACGCCCTCGGCCGCGAGGGCGGATGGGATGAAGGCCTGGCCTACTGGGGATACGCTATGCGGTACATCCTGCTGCTGGCGGAAGGCTCCGACCGGCTGTTGGATGATCAGACGATCTTCCACAGCCGCGGCATGGATTCGACGGGGCTCTTCCCGGTGTATTTTTCGCCGCACGGCCAGCACGCGGGTTTTGGCGATTCGCCGGCCGTGCCGCTCTACGGGGCACTGTACCTGCTGGCCAAGCACTACGGCCAGAAAGAGCTTACTTGGTGGCTGGACAGCTACGCCTTCCATCGCGATGCCAGCAGCACCGACTGGTCGGCGGCTGGCCTTGCGATGCTGTTTCGGCCAATCGACGCCGAGACACGGTCGCTGGACCTCTCGCCGGTGCGCGTGTTCCACGAGATCGGCTGGGCGGCCATGGCCGACAAGTGGCCGTCGCCGTCTCTGTACGTCTCCGCCAAGACCGGCGACCTTGCGGCCCATCACAGCCACCACGACATGAACGCGCTGCAGGTGCAGGTGGATGGCGAAATGCTTCTGGCGGACAATGGCCCTGCGCCGTTCGACGCGCCGCCGGCCGATGCTCCTCAGGGGGAACTTCACGAGGCGGCAGCCACGCGTCATAATACGCTGGTTGTGGGGCAGCGGGACCTGGCCATCGACGCCCAGGGCGATATCGTCGAGGCGCAGATGGACAAGAACTACCGCTGGATTTCGTGCGACGCCGGGACTGCGTGCGGCGAGAATGTTGGGTTCATGCGTCACGCCGTCATGCTGGTCGACAAGGCGGGCATGGGCCAGGCGTTAGTCGTCCTGGATGACATCCGCGATGCCGCGCCAGAGCGCGTGGACCTGTTGTGGCACTGCGGCCCGTCTGCAACTGCGGAGGCGGGTGCGGCTGGCGCTTCTGCCGGAGTGATAGCAGGTGCGGCCGCCAAACTGCATTACCGTTTGATCAGTTCCCTCAAGGCCAATGCTGAGATTGTCACTCGAAAGACTCCGTCGCAGAGCCACAGCGTGCTGCATCTGACCACGCCTGCCTCAAGCAGTGTGCTGATCGCCAGCATCTTCAGCCGCAAGGCGGTGAGCGCTCAGGCTTCGGTGGCCAAGGCTGCAGGCGGCGAGATTCACCTCAAGGCCGGCACCATCGAACTTGTCTTCAAGTCAAAGAAGCGCGGCCTGGAACTGGCCAAGTGCAAGCTGTAGCAAGAATGGGGATTATGAGAAGAATGGGAATAATGAACAGCAACAAGTGACTCGTCCCTAACTCCCATTCCTCCCATAATTCCCGTTCCTGCTGCCGCTGATTCCACTGATGCTTCTTCGCCAAACACGCCCTTGCGTAGCGGCGGGCATCTGGTATATTGAATCGCGGCCGGGCGGCTCACGTCTTGGCTGGCCCGGCAACGAGGATGCCATGTTCGCCGCGGAGCACAGCGCACTTGAGAGCAACGTGCTGGTGCTGAACAAGCACTACGCCGCGGTGCGCGTTGTATCCGCAAAGCGTGCCTTCACACTTCTATTCAAGCAGATCGCCGAGATCGTCGCCATCGAGGACACCCAGTACCTCTCCTACGACTTCGAAAGCTGGCGCGAGCTGAGCGAGTACCGCAGCCGGTACGAGCGCGACCGCCACGACTGGGTGCGCTGCGTGAAGTTCGAGCTGGCGGTTCCGCGGATCGTGCGGCTGCTGTTCTATGACCGCCTGCCGCGCCAGGCGGTGAAGTTCAACCGGCGAAACATCTTTGCTCGCGACCGCAACCGCTGCCAGTACTGTGGCAAGCGCTACCCCACAAGTGAGCTTAGCCTCGATCACGTCCTGCCGCGCAGCCGTGGGGGTGAGGCCAACTGGGCGAACATCGTCTGCTGCTGCGTGAAGTGCAACGTCCGCAAGGGCGGCCGCACGCCGCAGGAAGCGGGCATGAAGCTCATCATCGAGCCCGTCAAACCCAAGCGCAGCCCGATCGTCACCCACCGCTTGAGCAGCGAGAAGTACGCATCATGGAAGCAGTTCATCGATAACGCGTACTGGAACGTCGAACTGCGAGATTAGTTTTTTGAGCACTGCGGTAACTGAGGGAGCAGAGGGAAACAAAGACCGTGACGTAAAATTCCTAGCCCGCGTTACGTTGGAACACGTGCATAACCGCTAGGGTCAACTATGGCATCGCGTTTCAACAAGTTCATGGACACTTGGCTTGAGCGCCCAATCCTGGGGCTTCCGTTGCGGATGGTCTTCCTATGCTGGTGGCACAGAATCCATGCTCTCATCATCGGCATGGGTGTAGTTGTAGTTGTAGCTGGATTCCTCTTCAAGATCAGGTGGCTGGTGGTTGTGGGAGTTCTGGCCGCTTT
>JBJKSL010000622.1:0-4737 GCA_046704145.1 Phycisphaerae bacterium | reverse complement strand
TGGCGGAGCATACGGAACTAAGCGACCACTTGGCGTGGCGCGCAAAGCGGATGCAGGACTTCCTGAACACGCTACGACGATCGTGGTCGGGCACGCTGGGCATCGATGATGACGAGAATGAGTCATTCAGCGGCGTCGATCTGCTCTCGGCAGAGGCGGCGTATGATGTGCGCGTGGAAAGCTGCAGGCCTACGACGGCCGAAGAGGTAGATGCCGTCATCGGCGCGATGCGGGAAGTGACGCCGGCGAAACGCCTGGCGATGCGGCTGAATGCCGTTCAGGGATGCGCGGATTCCGAGTCGCTGGTGGCCAGTCTGGGCAGGGTGGCCAAGGCGGGCTGGCATTCCGCACAGGTGGCCAGCTACGGCATGGTGCCGCTAAAGCGTCTGGAGTGGATTCGCCAGGCCGTGCGATTTGCGCGGCGGGAAGCGGGCTCGGGCGCCGGATGAACCGTTCAATAGCTACGTGACCGCTTGACTCTATATCAAAAATGATATAAACTAGAGTAGGTATACAGGAGACACCTAGACGAAAGAGAGACACGAGAAGGCATCAATGCTCATCAGGGCAGAGGTGCATCCAAATGCCGTGTGGTTTCTGCGATTTCGCTGCAGTCGCGAAGAGCAAGACGAGTTCTATCGCGTGCTCGATCGGTTGCGGTTGGAGCCGATCGCGAACTCAGAAGCGTATGTTGATCCGGAAATCAGCCCATATGTTTTGCGGCGATTCCGGTTCAGGAATTGTTTTGCGATATTCGAGTACGATCTTTCGCGAAACCGGATCAGGATCACCCAATGCCGAAGACAGCCACCCCAAAACCGAAGGAACCGCGACTAGGCCGGAATGCCGAGAACTCGGTCACCGAGCACGGCTACGTGGTCGAGAACGGGAAGGCAACGTACGTACAGGTGCCGGTGGGCGAGTACGAGCAGTTGGTCAAAGCCAGCGCCATTCGCACCGCAGGTGAACGCCTCGACAACACGCCGGAAAACGCCTGGATCGATGCCGATGCGTTTCGCCTGCAGTTGGCCGGCGAGCGCATAGCAGAGGCACGCCGACGGGCGGGTCTTACCCAGCAGCAGTTGGCGGCCAAGCTCAAAGTGCCTCAATCCCAGATCTCGCGCATCGAACGCAACCCCGACCACACCACCGTAAGAACGCTGAAGAAAGTGGCTCGGGCTCTTAAGGTTGATGTGGCAGTGTTGATCTGACGGCATGAGGCTTCTCCGCGAAATACAGCTGGCACAATGGTTTGCGCTCACCGGGCCTTTCTGGCGGAGGGCTGACAGCTTACAGGCGGCGTGAAGAACAATTGCAGGTCTTGCGCGTCTAAATGGTTATGAGCGAGATACGGGAAAAGGTAAAGCAGGCGCAGCGGCGGTTGTGGCTGATCCGGTGGCTGGGGCACCTGGGGTGGTCGCTGGCCGGGGCGGCGGCGGTCTTCGCGGCGTTTGTCGTCGTGGAGCGGCTGGCGCTGGCCATGGAGAACGAGTGGCGGGTGTTCCAATGGGTGGGCGGCTCGCTGGCCGGGGCGGGGCTGCTGGCGTCGATAATCTGGACACTCATCACACGTGAGAGTCTTTCGATCGCGGCGGCGCGGCTGGACGACGCAGCCATGCTGAAGGAACGGCTGAGCACCGCGCTGCACTTCAGTTCTTCGCCCGATCCGTTTGCCAAGGCGGCAGTGGCGGATGCCGATCGGGTGAGCAGGATGGTGACGCCTCGCAAGTATCTGCCGGTGCGGGTGCCGCGTTCGGCGTCTTACTGCGGCGGTGCCTTCTTTATGTCGCTAATGCTGTGTTGGCTGTTTCCGGTGGTGGATCTGGCCGGCAAGCAGGCGGTTCGGCAGGAGCAGCAACTCAAGCAGGAGCAACTCAAGCGGACGCAGGCCGAGGTCAAGCCGATTATCGACAAGCTCAAGAAGCTGCAGACGAAACGACCGGAGCTTAAAGGTGAGACTCAGCCGGCGGCCGAGTTGGCCATGGCCAAGCTGGACACGCCCATGGATCTTCGCCGGGCTGCGATCAAGAAGGTCAACGATGCAGCGGCCCAGGTTAACGAGAAGAAGAATCAGACTGCGTTGGCCAAGGTAGAGGACTTCAAGCAGATGCTGCGTCGGCTGGCGGCCCAGCCCACGCCGCCGTCGACGGTGGGGAACCTGTCCAAGTCGCTGGCCAAGGGGGATTTCAAGTCGGCCAAGGAGTCGCTGGAATCGCTTCGCAACGAGTTGAGCAAGGCACCCACCACGCCGGAGGAAAAGGCTCGACAGGAGCAACTGCGTAGCGATCTGCGGAAGCTGGCTCAGCAAGTAAACAAGATCGCCGAGAACGACTCGAAGCTGAAAGAGCAGCTACAGGAGTTGAATCTCAGCCAGGAGGAAGTCAACAAGCTGCTGGACAAGTTGAACAAGGGCCAGGTGGATCAGGTGGCCAAGGAACTGGCGGCCAAGGGACTGTCGCAACAGCAGATTGACAAGCTCAAGCAGCAGGCGGAGAAGGCACTGGCGGCCCGCAAGGATGCGAGCAAGCTGGCCAAGAATCTGGCTAAAGCGGCTCAGCAGAAGAAGGACGAGAAAGGCAATCAGAACGAGCAGGCTGACGGGAAGGACCAAAAGGGGCAGCAACAGGATCAACAGGCGAACAGCCAGAAGGGCGAGCAGAAGAGCAAGGATCCAGGCGAGCAGGACTCGGGCGATTCCGGCGGCGACGGTTTGAGCATGGCGTCGGAGCAGTTGTCAGAGATGGAGTCGCTCCAGGAGGAGATGGCGGAGCTCAACGCGATGTCCGCGGACCTGGCCGGGATGAAGGACAGTCTTGGCCAGGGCGAAGGCAGCGAGGGACAACCGGATGAGGCAGGCCCCGGCATGGGCCCGGCCGGTCAAGGCGAGGGCGGCATCGCACAAAAGCAGGAGACGGCGATAGGCCTGTCGCCGCAGCGGACGAAGGTACACACGATGTCGGGGGCGATCATCGATCAGCGCTTCGTGGAGGGCGAGCAGTACAAGGGCGAAGTGTCCAGCGACTTCGTCGAGGCAGTGCTCGGGGCGCGCCAGGATCTGTCCGATGCCAGCCGGCACAAGAATCAGCCGCGTCACATCAAGCTGAAGGAGGCGGAGTACTTCAACCATATGGATGCGGATCTGCCCAAGGACAAGGTGGAGGCGGCCAAGAAGAAAATGGAAGAGAAATAGCCCGCCCAAGTCGGTGCGAAAGCGAAGAGCCTGCCCGCAGAGAAGGCAGAGCGAGCCTACGTCGGGGGGTCTGCGGATTAGATAAAAGGTGTCGTTCCGGCCGATAGGTGAGTTGCCAACAAACACCTGTCGGAAAGGCACAACGCCACCGGGATCTTGTCATCGGTCAACTGAACGGTTGGGATCGGCTTCGCTTTCGCGGCATTCACTGATGCGCTTCGATCCAGGTTTTGAGCTCTTCTGCGGGCTGGCCGCGGAAGGTGTACTCGTCGCCGGCGGATAGGCTCCAGAACCAGGCGCCGCGATAGCCTGCCTGCCATATTTGTGTCAGTGCGTTTGAGACTCCTACGCTGGGATCTATTTCGGTCATGATGCAGTCGGTTGGATTGAGGGCGGTGGCATGCTGGCCCAGCGGGTGCGATAGATCGAGCTTGTCGAACCAATGGGCGGAGGGAAAATCGATGCCGGTCGAACGCCAGAATGGGGCGTAGATGGCCGAGGCGCTGCCGACCGTGCACCGCATCGAAGATGAGCTGGCGTGTACGCGGCCGGCCAGTTCAGTCACGAACAGACGCATATCATCCATCCCTGCCGCGGCGGCGTTTTCGGGCTCGTTGATCAGATCCAGGCAAGCCACCTGCGGATGATTACAGAAGGCGTCGAGGACCGGTTGTATGGCGGTTAGCAACTCGGTGCGTTGGGCGGCGTTGGCGATCCACTCCGGATGTTCGCCGTCGGCGGCCAGGCCGGTTCGCATCACGCCGTCGGCCATCTTGAAATCGAAGATCACCGGCACGATACGCAGAGATGGGAAGCGGGCCAGCACGTCGAGCAGAGCGCGGACGTCTGCGAGCACCATCGGATCGAGCGATAGGCGGCCATCTTCGTCCTCGCTGATGCCGGTGCGGCCGTCGCAGAAGATGAACACGCGGACCATGCGGACGTGGTGGGCGGCCAGGTATCGGAAATCCTTTTCGAGCTGATCCTTGCAGGAGCTGAAGCCGCCCTGGGTGGTCTTCCAGAGGCGAGGCCCGACGCCGGGGTACACGTTGTGAGGCCAGGGGTAGTTCACGCCTACGTTTTCGAGAAAGACTGAGATGGGCAGCGGTTGAGACTGTGACAGTTTGGCAGAGCGTGCGATGGTGCTGAGCCAGTTGTCGCGGCCGATCCGCTGGGCGGTGCGGTCGCGCTGTGCTCGCAGGGCGTCGGGGATGGCGACGATGCGTAGATCGTCAACGGTGACCTTACCGCGGAATCTTGCGGGCGTGGTGCTGTCCATGGAGAGGAAGACGCCGACGTGGGTGACGCGTGCGGGGTCGAAGCGTTCCGAGGCGAAGCCAAAGGGCAACGGGAAACGCACCTCAGGGTAGACGCCGGCGGTGGTGGGATCGGCGGGGGACATGAATCCGCAGCCGCGGCCGCGGAACACGTTGCCGTTGGCATCGCGCAGGCAGGCGAACACGCTGCAGCCGACCGAATCGTGGCAGGTGTAGCCGGCGGGTGCCCGGACGGTCACGAACGCTCCGCGGTGGGTCATGTCCACGGGG
>JBJKSL010000621.1:0-2761 GCA_046704145.1 Phycisphaerae bacterium | reverse complement strand
CTCGACGAATGGATCGAGGGATGCTTGCCTTTGGGCGTCAGACCTGCTTAACTTTCGGACAACTTCGGGCGGCAGAGGGGAGTCGGTTCTGCCTCGCGTGCCGTGGTGTGATCGCGTCTGCTTTACGGCATCGCGACGAACTCGCTTGGAGATATCGATGACCAGAGAGAACATGAGTGCGGCTGAGCTGGAGGACGGGACCGCTTTGTGCCTCGATTTTGAGAAGCTCCGGCAGGTAGCGGGATGCGCCGAGTCCGTTCTGCCCGTAGTCGTGCAGGACGCCGACAGCCGGGAGGTGCTGATCCTCGCATACGCCAACGAGCAGGCGTTGCGGCACGCGCTCACCCACGGCGTGGCCACGTTCTGGAGCACTTCGCGCAATAAGCTATGGGTCAAGGGCGAGACTTCGGGCGACACTCTGCAACTGGTGGAAGCACGCGTGAATTGCGAGCAGAATTCGCTGGTCTACCTCGTGCGTCCGCTAGGCCAGGGAGCCTGCCACACCAAGAGTGCCGACGGCCGGGCCCGTTCCACCTGCTATTACCGACGCATCGCCGGTTCCGATAAACTGGAATTCGTCACCGAAGAGAAGAAAGCCTGAGTAATGGCATTGGCGTAGTTCATGCTGGTGCGATCATGGGTGGTGTTTGGGGGCCGCAGGTTTATGACTACGAGGTGCACTGCCCATACTGCGGGAGTGAGCGGTGTCGTGTTCGCTTGTGCATGAGGAGCCTGCTTCGAGCGGTCGTACAGCTCGCCATCCATGTGCTGTGGTTCAGTGTGAGAAGACTCACCCTTATCGGCGAGCGGTTCGAGCCGTGGATTCTGTCCTGGAAGCTGTTGCGAAGGTGCCGTGACTGCGGTGCTCTCTTCGATCCCACTCTGCCGCCCGTGCGGGAATCGGAGTGCGGCCGGTGCGGATACGACCTGAGCAACTCGGAAAGCGATGGGTGCCCCGAGTGCGACTGGCTGATTCCGGGGCCGATGCGGGTGCTGCGCTTCAGGGCCTCCGATCGTAACCGTGTGATTTGACACGAATTCCAGATAGGCGCGGGGATCCGGCCTCGCGCAAGGCTACGCCGGGACGAGCTGAATCCCGCGGCTCGCTGTCCCGCACCCCGCTTTTGCACATAACTGGTGTCCGCTTGCCAGTTTGGGTATCCTTTCGGGTTTACGATATGAAGACTAGCCCGTTTTGCGACAATACGGAGTGCTGCCATTGGCTGTAGACCTGCAACGAGTACGGAATATCGGGATTGCCGCCCACATCGACGCCGGCAAGACCACCACTACGGAGCGGTTCCTGTACTATACCGGCAAGACGCACCGTATGGGCCAGGTCGACGAAGGCACGACCATCACCGATTTTGACCAGGAAGAGCAGCAGCGGGGCATCACCATTTATTCGGCGGCGGTGAGCTGTCCCTGGCACGATCACACCATCAACCTGATCGACACCCCCGGACACGTGGATTTCACGGCCGAGGTGGAGCGGTCCTTGCGCGTGCTGGACGGGGCAGTGGTGGTTTTTGACGCCAAAGAGGGCGTCGAGGCCCAATCCGAGACCGTCTGGCGGCAGGCCAGCAAGTACAACGTTCCGCGGATCTGCTTCATCAACAAGATGGACAAGGTGGGGGCCGATTTTGGCGGCAGCTTCCGATCCATCCGCGAAAAGCTGCAGGCCAGCCCGGTGGCGGTGCAGATCCCCATCGGGGCAGAGAACTTTTTCGAGGGCCTCATCGATCTGCTGGAGATGAAGGCCTACTACTACACCGCCAAGCAGATGGACTGCAAAATCGAGGTGAAGGACATCCCGCCGGAGTTGGAGGAGACCGCCCGGCGTGCCAGACACGCGTTGGAAGAGGCCGTGGCGGACACGTCCGACGCCGTCATGGAGAAGTTCATCAACGATGAGCAGGTCGAGGTCCCGCTGCTCAAATCGGCACTGCGGGCGGCCACGGTGGCCAACCAACTTCAGCCGGTGTTGTGCGGGTCGGCCCTGGCGTATGTGGGCATACAGAAGCTGCTGGATGCGGTCATTGATTATCTGCCCGGTCCGCTGGACGTACCGCCCATGATGGGCCACGATCCGCAAAAGCCCGAAAAGCAGATACCCTGTCCGACCGATCCGACGGCTCCGCTGGCAGCGTACGCGTTCAAGATCGTCGCGGACAAGCCGATGGACCTGTACTTCGTGCGGGTGTACTCCGGCACCCTCAAGAGCGGCTCGCGAGTGTTCAACCCGGCTCGCGACAAGAAAGAGAATATCAGCCGCATGTTCCGCATTTTCGCCAAGCGTCGCGAGCAGATTGATGCCGCCGAGGCGGGCGATATCGTGGCTGTGCTGGGTCTGCGGGAGACGTTGACGGGTGACACGATATGCGACGCTCGCAAGCCGGTGGTGCTGGAGAAGATCGAGTTCCCCGAGACGGTCATCAGCATGTCCATCGAGCCGAAGAGTTCGGCCGATCGCGACAAGATGGTCGACTCGCTGGAGATGCTGGCCCGCGAAAACCCCACCTTCAAGTACTCGGTTAACGAAGAGACGGGCCAGATGCTGATCAGCGGCATGGGCGAGCTGCATCTGGAGGTGCTGGTCAATCGCCTGCGTCGCGACATGCACGTGGATGCCAAGGTCGGCAAGCCGCGAGTGTCGTACCGCGAGTCGGTGACGGCTCCGGCCGAGCACGAGGAGGAGTTCGCCCGGCCGATCGCGGGTAAGGAGGCCTACGCCAAGGTCAAGCTGCGTGTGGAGCCGTAT
>JBJKSL010000620.1:0-6539 GCA_046704145.1 Phycisphaerae bacterium | reverse complement strand
GGCCAGGATGGCGACCTTGCTGTTGAGGCGACGCCGATATCGCAGGGTTTCGTCAGCGCGGCCTTCGATGATGCCTTGATCGGTGGCGTAGACGCCGGTGTGGACGTTAATGCGGACGAATGCGGCCTCGCAGGTAGTCGCGATGGCCAGGGCTGCCAAAGCGTCGTTTCTCAGCACGTTAATGCCGAGCGGCAGGTCCACTTCGTTGCGGATGGCGCGGGCCACGACAGTCATGCATGCGATCGTGTGCGGGTCGACGGTGGTGGCGCGGAAGGGTGAGTCGCCGAAGTTCTCAACGATGATGGCGTCGAAGCCGGCGTCAGCCAGGGTGCGAGCGTCGCGTACGGCGGCCTCGCAGATGCGATCGAGCGGCAACTCGGCGGCTGGACTGCCGGGCAGAGGCGGCAGGTGGACCATACCTGAAAGGCGGAATGTAGAATGCTGAATGTTGAATGTTGAATTAAGACGTTCTGACACGCTGGCCGTCCTGTCCCCTGGGTATTCTGCATTCCCCATTCTGTTTTCTTCTCAGCTTGTGGCTCTGAAGACGGCGACCACATCTTCGATGGGTACGACGTACAGTTGGTTACCGGGCTCGAGGTCGACGGGGATGGAGTTCTTGGGGTTGAACAGCACCTTGTCGTACTGGGAGATGGGGAAGTCGTCGTCGTTGGCGATCTGATGCGAGACGCTCACCACGCGGCCGGTCAGGGTGGGGATCTCGATGTTGTCGGGCAGAGCGATCCCGCCCTTGGTCTGTTTCTTGTCCTCGTCCTTGCGGATCAGGACTCGTTTACCGAGCGGCTCGACCGTTTCGAGTCGCGTTCGTTTTGGAGTGGCGTCAGTGGGCATATTGCACGTCCTTGCTGCTGGCGCAATCACATAAAGGCTTCAAAAAACACGTTCCACATAAGATTGTACGGCATCTGGGGCCAATGTAGAAGGGGCGGGGGAATGTGGGAAGGTGGTAAAGTGAGAAGGTGGGAAGGTGCGAAAGGCGAAGAATGCAATGCATATCCCCCAGCCCTGGAAGACGAATGCAGAATGTTGAATGCTGAATGCGGAATTTAAGAAAGCATATTCCCCACCCCTTGGAGTACCAAGGGATGGGGCACCCGTTGTCTCAGTGTGCGAGGCTCATTCGGGCCAGGGGATTTTTTCGGTGCCGACGGAGTAAAGCACGGTCTTGTTGGCGGTGTACTCGTTGATGGCTTCTTCCAAGCCGAGGTCGGCACCGATGCCGCTCATCTTGTAGCCGTTCATGGGCGTGTTGGCCCGGAACCAGCCTCCGCCGTTGATGGCCACTTTGCCTACTCGCAGGCGTCGGGCCAGACGGAGAGCTCGTCCGCCGTCGGCCGTCCAGATGTTGGCCATCAGACCAAACTGTGAGTCGTTGGCGATGCGGACGGCCTCCTCCTCATCGTTGAAGGTAATGACGCTGAGCACGGGGCCGAAGACCTCCTCGCGGGCGATGGTCATGTCCGGCGTCACGCGGTCGAAGACGGTGGGGGCGTAGTAGAGGCCGCCGGCGTACTGCGGGCCCTCGGGGCGTTTGCCGCCGAGCAGGAGGTCGGCTTTCTCGGCCTTGGCCTTGGCGACGTAGCCTTCGATGGTCTTCAGGTGTGACGCGACGGCCACGCAGCCGAGATGATTGCGTTCGTCGGCAGGATCGCCCTGTCGCAGGCTCTTGGCCTTGGCGACGAGGCGGTCGAGAAGTTCGTCATGCTGGCTCTTGTGGACAAGCAGACGCGAGGCGGCGACGCAGACTTGGCCCATACAGGCGAAGATACCGGTGATGGCGCCGTTGACCACGTGATCGAGCGGGGCATCGGGAAAGACGATGGCGGGAGTCTTGCCGCCGAGTTCGAGGGTCACGCCCTTGATGCTGTCGATGGCGTTGGCGAGGATGCGGCGGCCTGTCTCCAGGCGACCGGTGAAGCTGACCTTGTCTACGCCGGGATGGCTGGTGAGGGCGTCGCCGATCTCGCTGCCCAGGCCGTTGACGACGTTGAACACGCCCGGCGGGAAGCCCGCCTCTTCGGCCATCTCCGCGAGCATCAGAGCGGTCAGCGGAGCGAGTTCGGAGGGTTTGAGGACGATGCAGTTGCCGCAGGCCAGAGCCGGTGCCAGCTTAATGACAGCATTCAGCAGAGGGTAGTTCCAGGGCACGATGGAAGCGATCACGCCGAGTGGCTCGCGGATCTGGAACATGACGCATTCGGGATTGGTGCCGTGGCAGCGGCCGGCGATCTTGTCGGTCAGGCCGGCGTAGCTCTCGACGAGCTCGATGGCGGCGGGCACGTCGAAGCCGCGAGTGTCGCGGATGGGCTTGCCGATGTTGAGCGTGTCGGTCATGGCCAGGTCTTCGGCGTGGCGGCGGATCGACTCGGCGAGCTTGAGCAGGCAGCGACCGCGAGCCAGCGGGTCGAGTCGCGGCCAGGGGCCATCGTCGAATGCGCGGCGGGCGGCCTTGACGGCGAGGTCGATGTCTTCCGGTCCGGCAAGAGCGACGCTGCCCAGTTGACGTCCGTTGGCGGGGTTGGTCACAGCCAGGCTGCGGCCGGTGAGAGAGTCGGTCCATTTGCCGTCGATATACATCTGCGATGGCCAGGTTGCTCTCATGATATGCCCTCCGTGAAAGCGGCTACGGCAATTGCCAGTTCTTAGACACGGCATGATAAACGAAAGAAGTGCGCCGGCCAATGTGGAGATCAGCTCATTAGTATGAGCTCTATTGGCATCGACTGGCATACCGCAACTGCCGCAGGATAGCCTTGCGCTGCGGTGAAGCACTCTCCGTATAAACGTGGCGAGGTCTCACCACCGGCCGCTTGAAAGGCGTGAGTCTCCGCCGGATCGGCTGGTGAGATTTGCAGGCTCTGTAATGCTGCACCGAGGCCCATGCCGGTCGCCTTTGCTGCGGCTTCCCGCCGCGTCCACATGGCGAAGAAATGCTCCAGCTTTTCCTGGCCAGCGAGGTTCGTGAGTATGGCTTGCTCGGCCGGCGAGAGTACGCGGGCGGCTACGTGGTCCAGGTCCACCATCGGCCGCACCTGCTCGACGTCGACACCGATGTGCTCCTGTCGCCCGACGGCCAGGATGGCCCACTGCCCAGAGTGACTGAGGTTGAAATGGATGCTCGGCTGCGAGGAGGGACCGATCAGGTGGGGCTTGCCCGTTGGTTCGACTCCGAATCGTAAATCCTGCGGCTGGCACCGCAGGTAAGCACTGAGGATGAGCCGTAAGCGTCCATGAGCGGCGATGAAGCGAGAACGATCCTGCTCGAAGCGAAAACCGTCCGCTCGCATGCGTTCTTCTAAGGACAGTATTTCGGCCAACGCGTGAATCTGCGGACTCGGCAGATCCAACTGCATCCGCCAGAGCTGGACTGCCGGCGGCTCGAACGCTGCTTGTGGTGGCAGGGGGGCCATGGCACTTAAGCTGCTCTAATTGCCTTTGTCATTCGGTGTCCCCAGCAGAAATGCGTCGCTTTCGTCCGTCGGCCTAGCCTGATACTTCTTAATCAGTTCGCGTATCTGGGGCTGCTGCGGATTCAATTCGAGCGAGCGATGCCAATGCTCGATAGCCATCTGCCGCAACTCAGGTTGTGACGGATTCTGCAGGGCCATGGCCATGCGCACCACGCCCAGGCCGGCGTGCGCTTCCGGCATGCGTGGGTTGAGCAGCACTGCCCATTCGTATTGGCTGAGGGCTTCTTTGTATTGCCGCTCGCGAAAGTAGCAGTAGCCGAGACGTTCATACGCTTCGGCCAGCTTGGGGTCGAGGTCGATGGACTTTTCCAAGGCTTTGCGTGCCGTGTCGAAACGGTCCTGCCGAGCGAGCGTGGTTCCGAGGTCGAGCAGCACGCGCGGCTGATCGGGCTTGCGCTCCAGAGATGCGTTGAACGCGTGAATGGCCTCGTAGTACTTGGTTTGCGCGTCGTATACCAGCCCGAGATGTGCGTGGGCCTCGGGCGCATCGGGATCGAGTTCGGCGGCCTTATTAAGGCACTCGATGGCCTTGTCGAGTTGGCCGGAGTACTGATAGCACACGCCCAGGTTAAGACGTGCCTCGTAATTCTGCGGGTCCAACTCGCAGGCATGCAGATAGGCCCGCACAGCTTCGGCGAAGCTGGACATCTTTTGATAGACCGCGGCCAGCGCGATGGAGTAGTCGAACCGCTCAGGATTGATCTTGACCGCCTCGCCGTACGCCTTGGCGGCTTCGGTGTAGTCGCCCTTCTGTTCGTGGATCCAGCCGATCTTCTCGTGTGCGTCTGCGAGGCGCGGGTGCAGGTCGATCGCCTTGTTGAATTCAGCCAGTGCGGCCTCGAGGTCCTGTTTCTGCAGATCAACGTCGCCGCGTTTGACCGCAGCATTGGCGTTCATCGCTGCAAAGGGGACCAGCTTGCTGCCGGGGACACAGCCGCTCATGCTTACCCACAGTGCAGCAGATATGACGACTACTCCAATGCCAGCATGCAGTCGTGACATGTTCCACCCGCTTTCAGGCCGCACCTGTCCAGCCTCTGTTGGCACAGGGTTCATAGAACCTGACTCTGACAAGTAGGCCGCGCCTAGGGTATTCTTTTAACCGCTCGGGGCCGGTTTGAAAACCGGTTGGTTGCCTGCAGACAGAGATTTCTGACGTGCGGATGCCTTCCAAGCTACATCTGCACCCATGGGGTAGTAGGCTTTCAGGCGGAGACGGACTATCATCTGCGGATGAGGGTAGGCAGCGGGTTCACACGGCCCGGCTCTGCGAATTTGGAGAGCACGCATGCGTTTTTTGGTAGGCATTCCGATCTTCAATGAGGCGGCGACGCTTCGGTACGTGCTCAGCAAGGTCCGTCGGTATGCGTCGGATATCCTGGTCGTGGATGATGGTTCGACGGACGAGACTCCTCAACTTCTGGCGGCCGAGGAGGGTATCTGCTGCATCCGACACGGACACAATCTTGGTTACGGTCAGTCGCTGATTGACGCCTTCCGCTGTGCGAGTCGCAGAGGTTACGACTGGCTGATCACCATGGACTGCGACGAGCAGCACGAGCCGGCCCAGATTCCCGAGTTCATACGCCACGCCGAGCGCGACGACGCCGACATCATCAGCGGCTCGCGATACATGCAGGAGAGCTACGTACGGACGGCTGTCCCGCCTGACCGGCGCGCGGTCAACCAGACTATCACCGACTTGCTTAATGAGATCCTGCACCTGGGTATTACTGATGCCTTCTGCGGATTCAAGGCTTACCGCGTGTCCGCGCTGTCGCGATTGAGGCTGACCGTACCGGGCTACGCGATGCCGTTGCAGTTGTGGGTGCAGGCGGCCAAGCTGGGTCTGCGGATTCGCGAGATTCCGGTCAGTCTGATCTATAACGACTTCAGCAGGCAGTTCGGCGGTTCGCTGGACAATTCCACCGCTCGTCTGCTCTACTACTATGAGGTGCTCGTCCATGCGTTGGCCGAGCAAATGATTCCGGTGGTTGGCGAAGGGATAAATGTTCCGAATACCACCACCGGGCAGGCAGTCAGCGACTCGCAGACCGACCCATGCTGAGGTTCGACCTTCTTAAGACGCCTTCCGGAGACGGCCAGACGCTTATCGAGCCGGCCGTTCATCTTTGGCCCGATCTCATCGAGCAGGCCATCCGCAAACGCGCTATCGATCAGGCGGACATACGTCTGCTTGGGGCGACGGTGCAGACCGTGCGCTACGAAACGCGAGGACGGCTGTTCGGTTACGATGTCACCGAGCCGGTGAACGCTTGTGGGCACCAGCCGGAGTTCGTCCACCCTGGCGTGTGGGCCAAGCACGTGGTGGTCCGGCACGTCGCTGAGGCGTTCGGCCTGGAATCGGTCGACCTGGTAGTGGACAACGACGCCCCGCACTCGACGGGACTCGCGATCCCGCAGGTGGACGCCGATGGTATTCTGAGCGTGCAGAGGATTCCTGCGCTCGGTGGAGTCAGCGGCGCTGCATACGAGGAACGCTCACCCTTGTGCCCGAGTGCGGCCGATGCACTGTTGCGGCAGGCGGGCGATGCGCTGCAGGCGGCCTCTGGGGCGGGTGCCCAGGTGCATGAGGGTGGGGAAGATTCGATCCTCATCGAGTACGGGCGTGGCGTGCTTAAGGCAGAACGGCCTCGCGACTTTGTGGAACAGCATCTGGCCGGGCGGGCTCGTGTGGATCGACATTTTTCGGCCGACCTGCGCGAGGTGCGCGTCAGCGAGGCATTCGACGGGGTCTTTTTGGGCGACATCCTGCTGAACCTGGAGCGCTTCACCAAGGCGTACAATGCATCGTTGGCTGAGTATCGGAAGGCTCAGCAGGTGCGCGGGGCCGACCGTCCGCTGCCGGATCTGCATCGCGATGGCGAGCGGATGGAGGCACCGCTGTGGATCTATCAGCCTCTGCAACAGCGGCGACGGTTGTGGATCGCGGCTACGGACGATCGGCTGGATTTCTATGCCGACAGAGAGCACGCGGGGACGCTCGCGAGGTTGGATGTGCTGCGTAACGCGCCCGCCGCCCTGGCC
>JBJKSL010000619.1:0-4796 GCA_046704145.1 Phycisphaerae bacterium | reverse complement strand
CCCGCACGGCAAGGAGCGCAGTGCCGGTCTGGAAGGTGAGCCGGAAAAGGCTCTGCTCGATCAGCACGCTCGGCGTGGTTACGTGGTCATTGCCCCGGATCACTTCGTAGCGGGGGAACGCATCCCGCCCGAGGGGCCCTACAACACGACCCGCTTTTACGCGAAGCATCCGAACTGGACGGCGGTGGGCAAGTTCACCTTCGAGCACTCCATCGCCATTGACGTGCTCTGCACACTGCCTGAAGTTGATCGCGCTCATATCGGGGTGATGGGCCATTCGCTGGGTGGGCAGGGGTCGTACTTCCTTGCCGCCTACGACGATCGTATTGCGACGGCGGTGTGCAACTGTGCGGCACCGACCTTTCGGCAGAATCCGCGGGTGCTCGACTGGTCGCGCGACCACTGGTACATCTACATCAAGCACCTGCGGCCGGACCTGCTTCAAGGTCGACTGCCCGCGATCGACATGCACCACATCATCTCGCTAATCGCGCCGCGGCCGTTTTTGGATCTGTCGGCATTGAACGATGGCTACACTCCTACGCAACGACAGCGTGTGTTGATGGATATGAAGCTTATGGACATCTGGACACTCGAAGGCAGTCCCGGCAACTTCGCCTTCTACGTTCACGGGCACGGGCATTCTGTCTCGTACGAGTCGCGTCAACTGGCCTTCGCCTGGCTGGACATGCATCTCAAGCCGCCGGCTGCCACGGCCCGTCATTTGTTGATCTCTGGGCCTGATTCCAAGCAGTGACCGGCGCCCCATAATTGTCACACACGAATACACGCCATCCCTTTCGGGCAGCAGCGGCCGATTACCCACGGGTTTCGCTCCGGGCTTCGCCCTTCGCTGCACCCGTGGCTTTCAATGCCCCGGGTGGGTGCACGAGTTGACGCTAGACCCGTACGAAGCCGGTCCCACATGGATCGTGGTAGAGAGCTGCCTGGCCACCTACAATTGTCCAGAGGTGGTCCATGAAAATTGAACTGAAAACAGAGGAACGGGATCTGATTTTGGAACTGCTGGCGAACGAGCTGAGAGAGATCGGCCCGGAAATTCGCCATACGGACAGTCATACCTATCGCGAGGGGCTCAAGGAGCGGCAGCGGCTGCTTCACGAATTGACAGAGCGTCTTCAGGCGGGCCAGCCGGTGGCCTGACACGGTCTGCGCGCTTGATATTTCCAGACGGATGCGTTCTCCTGATCCTCGGATGTGAAGGAGGACGTATTTTGAACTCGATCTGCCGCTTTTTGATCGTTGCTACGCTGTCAATGGTGGTTATTCCCGTGCGGACCGGTGCAGGGGAGCCGGTAACTGCATTGGCTGAGAGCTCACCCCCAAGCCCAAAAATCAGACCGGCTGGAAGCCGGTCCCACACGGACTCAATCAGACCGGCTGGAAGCCGGTCCCACACGGACTTAATCAGACCGGCTGGAAGCCAGCCCCACACGGGCTTGGGCTCTACGCTACGGGCCGCAATACTGGACTGCGATCTGCCGGGGCACGGCCCGGCGCTCGTGCAGTCGCTCACGCGGTTGCTGAAGCAGCAGGGATACTCGGTTTCGACCACTTCTCTCGAAATGCTGAGCAAGCCTGACGGCCTGACCGGTAATCCGCCGGATTTGCTGGTGCTGCCCAATGCCGGCGCGATTCCGGCCCATGCTACGACGAGCATTGAACGGTACCTGCGTACGGGCGGCGACCTGATTGCATTGCGTACGCCACTCAGCCACAGTGCGTTGATTCACGTCGATGGCAGATGGATGCCCAAAACTGAGTATCTTCGTGATACTGCTGCTGCGTTGCCGCCGCACGTGCTCTTTGATCTGGGAGAAGGTTTTGCCGGCTGGAATCGCGTGACGAACCACGGTGAATGGCCGACATCGGCGGACGCTGTTGCGGATGAGCCGGGGCCGGGGCTGCATGCGGTTCACGTGCGGATTTCAGATCTGGACGGCTGGGACCAGTATTCCACGCCGGTGAAGCCTGGCTGCTTTCCTGCGGGCGACACGTTGACGATTCTGTCCGCCAAGGGTGGTGAGAACACGCAGAATCTGGCCATCGAATGGGAGGAGAAGGACGGCTCGCGCTGGATCGCGGTCGCCCCGCTGTCGAAAGAATGGCGCCGCATCGTGCTGGCTCCGGAGGACTTCAAGTATTGGCAAAGCAATCCGCATCGCGGCCATGGCGGCGACCGGCTTAACCCGGCGAACGTGGTCAAGCTGCAGATCGGGCTGGCGCACAGTCATACAGGCTCACTTGGCGGCAAGCACGAATACTGGGTCGGGCCTATCGGGACGGCGGCGCGAACGGCGGAGTACGACCAGGTGCTTGGGGATAATGCCCTGCCGAGGCTGGATACCATCTCGCCGAGCTACAAGCTGTTCGATTGTACTAACGTGGGTTCGCTGGCGACCTGCATGCTGGCTGGCGTCGAGGATGCTCAGATGCCGTTGCCGGTACCTGCCTGCGTGCGTTCACCGCAGCAGCGAGCCCGCGGGAACGGCTTCGACAAGCATCGCGTCTGGCGATGGATACCGCTGATCGAGGCTCGTGCCGAGGGCTCGGGTCAGTGGCGCGGTACTCCGACGACGTTGTTCATCAACGCTGAAGGTCCTTACAAAGGCGGGGCGTGGCTGTCGATTGGTGTCGATGATGATGACTGGTATACGGCGCCGGAAGTGCTGAAGCTGATCGGCCATGCGATCGGCCGTATGCACGAGGGCGTCTTTCTGCTCGACGGTGGCGCGGACAAATACACGTATTTCAAGGGGCAGGACGTTCGTTTAGGCGCGACGGTCGTGAATCTCAACAAACAGCCGGTTGAGGGGTACGCGCTCAGCGTGGTCCTGGAAGGCGGTCAGGAGAGCAAGACCTTCACATACAGTTGGCCGGTGTCACTTGCGGCCGGTGAGCAAAAGCAGTTGTTCACGAGTTGTGCCGTCAAGGAGCGGCCCAAGGATGGATGTGAGGCGAGAGCGGAGCTGACGAAGGGCAAACAGCGGACCGTGATTGACACCGTCGCACACCGCGTGCACGTCTGGCAACCCAAGGCCGACAAGCACTTCGTTAGTGTGCAGGACGGGCATTTTGTACTCGACGGCAAGCTCTGGCGGGCTAACGGTATCAACTATATGCCTTCGTCGGGCATCGGCACGGAGGACGGCAACTACTTCGAAGATTGGAACGGGCCGGAGGCATACGATCCGCGGCTGATCGACCGCGATCTGCAACACATCAAGGAGATTGGCTACAACGCGGTGAGCGTGTTCACCGACTATCGGCTGATCGAGTCGCAGAATATCGTCGATCTGCTGCGGCGGTGCGAGATGCTCGGGCTCAAAGCCAACCTCATGATTCGGCCGAGCAATCCTATGGGCGGCTTGCCCGCCAAGGTTGCTGAGACCGTCGAGAGGTTGCACTTGGCGGAGAACGATACGGTGTTCGCTTATGACCTGGCCTGGGAGCCGGTGTTGGGTCGGCACGAGGCTCGCGTGCGGTGGGATCGCGATTGGGAGGCGTGGATCGTCGAGCGGTATGGCAGCGTGGCCAATGCCGAGAAGGATTGGGCTTTTCCGGTGCCGCGAGATGCGGATGGTAAGGTCACCAATCCATCGCGCGATCAGATAGCACTCGACGGTGATTGGCGGCGGATGGTCGCGGCTTATCGGCGGTTTTGTGATACGCTCGTTTATCACAAGTACGCCGCCGCCTGCCGGTTGATCCATTCGGTTGCTCCGCATCAGTTGGTCAGCTTCCGCATGTGCGAGGCGGGCAATCCGACACTGCGGTGGGACGGGCTGATGGCGTATGACTTCCCGTACCTGGTCAATGCGGTCGATTTTCTGGCACCCGAGGCTTACGGCCGTATCGGTGATTGGGAGAAGGTCAAGCCAGGTTGGTTCGAGCGCGAGTATGCGCGTTGGGCCGATCCGGGCAAGCCGATGATCTGGGCCGAGCAGGGCATGAGCACGTGGTATCCAGCGTTGGCGGGTAACTCGGCGGAGTTGCTGGCCCGGGAGGCGGACTTCTATCACCAGTTCTATCGCATGATGATCGGCAGCGGGGCTGACGGCATCTTCTCGTGGTGGTATCCGGGGGGTTTTAGAGTTAACGAGAACAGCGACTTCGGCATAATCAATCCGGATGGTTCCGATCGGCCGGTGACGAAGGTCATCCGCGAGATGGGTCAGCAGTTCCTGAACGCCCCACCGCTGAAGCCGGTCGATACGTGGATCGAGTTCGATCGTGATGCTCACCCGGTGGGTATGGCGGGGGCATACGATGACGTCAAGGATGCGTTCTGGAAGGCGATAAAGGCGGGCAAGACACCGGGGCTGCGTACGGCGGGCACGGGGAGCGATTCACGCAGTTGCCCGATGGTTGCGGTCGGCGGTACTCCCTGCAACGGCACGAATCCGCCCAAGTATCTGGACAGTGCGTTCGATGTGGTGGAGGTCAGGACGGTTGCGGGCGATTGGGAGCCGGTCGCCAAGGGTGGGGCTCTGCCGGTCGGAAGCGTGGGCGCGGGCTCTGTCGTTATGCGGCTGCAACTCACGAATCTTGGTGAGGCTGACTGGATTGCGTCCGATGAGGCGGCGGGCTCGCCGGAAGCGCTCGGAGCTGTGTACCTGGCGGTCACGGCGGGTGATAGCACGCAGTATGTGCCGTTGCCTCATAAGGTGCCGCATGGTGGCAGGGTCGATATCAAGGTGAGCAGCAGCCGGTCGGCCCGGGTAACCACAATCGGGCTGCGGCTTACAGACTCAGGGCGCGGCGAGTTTGGGGAG
>JBJKSL010000618.1:0-2502 GCA_046704145.1 Phycisphaerae bacterium | reverse complement strand
TTGCACAACCGTGCTCATCGACGGCGGCACCCGAGGCCGTGTTCGGGCACCAGTCCAGATCGTCAATCACCCCGTCACCGTCGGCGTCGCCGATCGAACAGCCGTTGGCATCAACCTTCGCTCCGGGTGCAGTTCCCCAGCAGAGGTCGAACTGATCGGTGACGCCGTCGCCGTCCTCGTCGAGGGTCGAGCAGCCGTGTGCATCAACGGGCGCGCCTGCCGGGGTCTTCGGGCACCAGTCTTTCTGGTTCGCTACGCCGTCACCGTCGGCATCCTCGACAGAGCAGCCGTTGGCGTCGACCTTTTCACCTGGCGCGGTACCCCAGCACAGGTCCCACTGATCCCGTACTCCGTCGCCGTCTTCGTCCAGCTTGGAGCAGCCGTGGGCATCGACGGGCGCGCCCGCCTCAGTCTTCGGACACCAGTCGGACTGATTTGTCACACCATCGCCGTCGGAATCCTCGATCGAGCAGCCGTTGGCATCGACTCGGTCGCCGTGAGCCGTGCCTCTGCACAGATCGGCCTGATCGCGAACGCCATCGGCGTCTTCATCCAGCGTCGAGCAGCCGTGCGCATCCACCGGCGCACCGGCCGCCGTCTTGGGACACCAGTCCTGCTGGTCCTTGACGCCATCGTTGTCAGAGTCTTTGGTCGAGCAGCCATTGGCGTCAACTGGATCGCCGGCATGCGTGCCCGGGCAAAGGTCGAGTTGATCGGTGACACCGTCGCCGTCCCCATCGAGCGTGGAACAGCCGTTGGCGTCCACCGGTGCACCTGCCGGCGTTCCCGGACACCAGTCCTGCTGATTCTTGACGTTGTCGCCGTCATCGTCGGCGGTGGAGCATCCGTTGCGGTCAACCGGATCGCCGGCCGCCGTGCCGGGGCAGAGGTCGTACTGATCCCAAACACCATCGGCATCTTCGTCCAGCTTTGAGCAACCGTGCGAGGTTACCGGAGCACCCGGCTCCGTGTTTGGGCACCAGTCCCAGCGATCCATGACGCCGTCTCCGTCGGAGTCGTCGCACTCGTCGCCAATACCGTCGTTGTCCTGGTCGCACTGCATGCCGGCGGCTTCACCGGGATCGGTGGTATCGCCGTCTCCGTTGCAGTCGGTAGCCGCCGGGTGCGGGGCATTGGGCACTGCCGGACAGTTGTCCACAGCGTCGTCCACGCCATCGAGATCGGTGTCCACCGCCAGGGCTACACTACTGCCCAAGGCGAGCCCAACCTGTGCGATCGCCAACCAGAAAGAATGCATGCGTCTTGACACGACGTGACCTCCTCCATTCCGCAATAGGCAAGTCTCGGGAGCGACCTGCCTCATGTACGTTCCCCAAAGGTGCAGGCAATCACGGATGCATATGGATCCCCTCGATTGTACCAGTCCCTGGACGGAATGTCACTCTTTTGCCATGAGGATAAATGGAAGAGGACGCACTACAGAGTTATGAGGAGAACCTGGGAGGAACCTCGCGGGAAAGGATTCCCGCTTGAGTGGGTGCGGGAAGGGATTCCCGCACCAGCGGCTTGAGTGGGGTGCGGGAAAGGATCCCGCACCAGCGGACCAGCGTGTTTCTCGCAACAGCGGGCCAGCGCGTTTCCCGCAACAGCGGACCAGCGTGCTTTCTGCACCAGCGGCCCAGCGCGGTTCCCGCAGCGGCTTATCGGATCAAGATGGGAGCGGCTCGTTTTACGGGACGAGCAGCGTATCTGTAGGCCCCACGGGACATTCGTTGCCGACATGCCGCAGGCGTTGGCCGGCCCGGTAAATGTTGTCGTGGTCGGCGCCGACGGTAGGCCGGGTAAACCAGCCGGCCCAACCGCTGGTGTAGACCACATTTTGGCCCGCCCCATTATCGTGGGCCCAGGAGTTGCCGCTGCTGTCGTCGTAAGGATCGACCCGCGAGACGCCGTTCGCGTCGAAGAGTGGGTTGTGATCGCCGGCCAGAGCCATTCTGCCCTTACCCTCCGCGTCCAGCTTTGCGAGCTTTTGCGGATGTTTCACGTTGTTGTAGAGATAGCTGTAGGTCGTGTTGGTCGGCTCGGCGAAGTCGTCGAACTCGCGGTAGTTCTCCGCCCGCATGGGTCTGCCGTTGGGCGAGGCCGGGCAGACAAAGATCCTCGTATCGTTCACGTAGCCATTCTTGACCAGGCGGTACATGTAGGCGGTGTTCGATGCCCGCCGGACGTTGGGAACCCGTGTGGGCAGCCACCAGCCGCCCGGCACGTAGCCCACGTGCGCCAAATACCCGTTATTGGCCTCGGCGTATTCACTCGCCCCGCCCCAGACCTGGCGGAGATTGTCCAGGCAGCGGTTGCGCATGGCGATGCTCTGGGCCTTGTAGTAGCCCGGAACAAAGATGCCAACGAACAGCGTGATGCAGGCTGCGATGGCGACCAGCTCGCGCAGCGAAAGGACCGGGCTCACCGCCAGATCGCGCGCAGACACTGAGCCAGCCGAGGCCGGTTTCTCAAAAGGGTAGATGGCCGATTGGGCGTCCA
>JBJKSL010000617.1:0-3661 GCA_046704145.1 Phycisphaerae bacterium | reverse complement strand
CGATGCATGCGAGAGAGCATCGAGGCCGTCCAGCTTCGCGAATGGCCGCGGGCTCTGGGCCTGTTGAGCCGAGTGCTGCGCCGCCCCGTGCCGCATCCCGTCGTGCGAGCGGAATCTCTGTTGGCCTTGGCTGCAGTGGCTGAGTCTGCCGATGCCTTCGACGCCTCGCAGCGCATCTACGAGCGACTGCTACAGGAGCGCACTGCCGACCCCATCCAGTTGCACACTGCCCGAGTTGGGCTCGGCACTGCCATGCTGCGTACCGGTCAGACTACAGATGCAGTCAGCCTGATTGAACGTCTCGAACGCGAAGAGTTGCCCGGCTCACTGCGTGCCCACAGCGAATTGCTCGCACTCTTCCGCGAAATCTCCATGGGCCACGCGACCGAGCGGCTGGACCGCGCCGAAGAACGACGCGCCCTCTTCCGTCGTCACCTCGGCACGCGGGCCGCTTACGGTTATGCACTGCTGGCTGCGGCCTTCGATCTCGCCGGCGAGCAGGAGAAGGCCGCCCGCCATTGGCATGAGGCAACCATGCTGCTGCCGGAATCCGAGCTTCTGCAGCGTTTTAGCGAGCTCAAGCCACTCATCGGCAAGTACGCTCCGGCCGGCATGCCTGCCGGGCTGGCGCCCGCCGCCCCTCTCCCGACCTGCGAGATGAAACTAGCGGGGGTGAGCCGTTGACTCGTATGCAACTCGATGAACTGCTGCGAACCTTCCGTCAGCACGTGAAGCTGATCCGCGTGGCGCGAGTGGCCCTGCTCGCGATAACCACGGTGGCCGTCCTCTGGGCGGTGCACATGCCCGCTCCCGACAACAAACGAGCCATGTTCGCCGTCTTCATCGCCACGCTGGCCGTCTGGATCATGAGCATGATGAACTCGTCGCGTCTGGCTCGGTGTCTCCGCACCGCTAGCGCCCTGACCAGCATCGGCCAGTTTGACGATGCGGAACTCTGGCTGCGGCGAGTGATCGAACGCTTCTCTCTCTCGGCCCGCGCCAAGCTGGTGGCCTGTCAGCAGGTCGCATCACTTGCATTCAGGCGAGATGCGCACAATGACGTCGTCGTTATCTGCGGCGAACTGCTCAAGCAGCGTCTCACAGGACTGCACCAGGTCTGGACCAACACGCGGATGATGCTGGCTGACAGCCTGCTCATGCTCGACCGCGTGCCCGACGCCTACGAGGCCATCCGCCCCGTTTACGATGCGCCGCTGTCGCTCTCCGATCGCATGAAGCTCTTGCCCATCCAGCTACGCTACGAGTTGGCCTCCGACCACGCGGCCTCGGCTGTGCAAGGCCTGCCCGAGAAACTGCAGATTGCTGAGTTGCTCGATTCGCCGCGAGCCGCCTTGGTCCACGCTCTGCTGGCCGAAGCCTGCCGCCGCAACAACATGGCCGAGCAGGCCGAGTTCCTCACCAGGCGAGCCTGGCTCTATCACGATCTGAACGAGCTGGCCGAGCGATACCCGGCCATCGCCCCCATCGCCGCCAACCGCCCCGTAGTTGGCACGTCGTAGCCCAGCCGGGGATTTCGGCTTTGAAAACGCCGCCGAGGGTGGCTGTGCTACTTTTTCTTGCCACCGCCCTGCCGCAATCCGGTGGATCGTTTCCTGTTGAACTCCTTGCCGTATTCCTGCTAAAATCAGGGTGGAGTTTGGATACGCCTTCACCTTTTACGCCCGCACAGCGGGAATGAGTCAGGTTGGAAACAGATCAACGCAGCAAGCTATCGGTCCTTCAAGAACGAGCCATCCTGGTAGGCGTGGCTCTGCGCGGTCCCACCCATGAGTCAGCCGAATCTCTTCTCGAACTGGCCGCTTTAGCCGAGTCGGCCGGTGCATTCGTAGTTCATAGCGTCCTGCAGAAGCGAGAAGCCCTCGATCCGCGCTTCTACATCGGCAAAGGCAAGGTTGAGGAACTCGTCGAACTCGTCAAACGCCACACGGCGGACGTGATCATCTTCGACGACGATCTGTCACCCGCTCAGCTTCGCGAAATTGAAGAAATCTGCGGGCGCAAGGTTATCGACCGCAGCGAGCTGATCCTCGACATCTTCGCCAGTCGGGCTCGCACCAACGAGGCCCGCCTTCAGGTCGAACTCGCCCAACTCGAATACACCGCCCCGCGGCTTCGTGGCATCTGGACCCACGTGGAACGCATCGCCGGGGCTGGCGCCGGCACGGGGGCCGGCAAGGTCGGCGGTATCGGCACCCGCGGCCCCGGTGAACGCCAGATCGAAATCGACCGCCGCATCGTCAACCGCCGCGTGACCTGGCTCAAGAGGCAGATCGCCGACATCGACAAACGCAAGATCCGCCAGGTCCGAGCTCGCCACGAGCACTTCAACATCTCCCTGGTGGGCTACACCAATGCCGGCAAAAGCACGCTCATGAACGCTCTGACCGACGCGGGCGTGCGAGCTGAGGACCGCCTCTTCGCCACCCTCGACACGAAAACTGCCCGCTGGAACCTGGGCGAAGGCATGCACGCCCTGCTCAGCGACACCGTCGGATTTCTCCGGCGTCTGCCGCACCACCTGGTGGCTTCTTTCCGGGCCACGCTCGAGGAAGCCATCCACGCGGATCTGCTGCTGCACGTGGTCGACGCCTCCAGCCCCACCGCCTGGGAGCAGTATGAAGCCGTCAGCAAGGTGCTGGAGAGCATCGGCTGCGGAGAGCAGGAAACCATCGTCGTGCTGAACAAGATGGACGCAGTGCAAGACCCGCTGGCCATGCAGGTTATTCAACAGCGACTGCGACACGCGCTGCCCATCTCGGCCCGCACGGGTGTGGGTGTGGCTGAACTGGTCGAAACCGTCCGCAAGCTCGTCGCCGGTGTCCCCAAGCAGGTCACTGCCAAGCTCAGCACGGCTGATGGTCGCGGGATCGCCGCCATCGAGAAGCACGGCCAAGTTCTCGACCGCCGTTATACAGATGGCCTTGTCGAACTGGATGTGATCATTGGCGGCCGCATTCTCGACCGCCTCCAGGTCGCCCATCCCCAAATCCGCGTACTGCAGATGTCTGCGTAGCTACGGCATTCGTCGTTTTGTGTAGCGGTGAAGTGGTCGCATTTCCGAGGCTTTCGGCCACTTCTTACGCTACACAGAAACTCAAATTAATCCGCAGGCGGCATTCCCGGCTCGACCTCCGCGTGTGCCGCGCTCTGAGCCTCGCTCGCCTCCTGCCGCTGACTCTGAGGTTCCTCTATCGGTGCGGATGCCTCGCGAGTCGTACTGCGATGAACGTGGCATCCAGTACCTGCCCAGACTACCGGCACAAGCATCGCCGCCAAAAGCGTCAACAAGCCGATCCGTCGCATTTCTCGCACTCCCGGCACCCCGAAATACTTGCAGGCTTCCGCCGCGCCGGCGTATTCTAGCCAGCGGCGCGGCCCCCAGAGGCACGTCCGACCATGTATCAGGGAAAGGACCAAACCATGCCGGGGACACAAGACGACGGGCACAACGGGATCACGCGTCGCAATCTGCTGATCGCCGGCGCTGCCATGACGCCGCTCTCAACGTTGGGCCAATCATCGCCGACGCATGAAACAACCCCGCAAGCCCTGGCGGGCCCCGCCAAAGGCGACACTCCTCACAGTATTGCCGCTGACGTGGTGGTCGCAGGCGGCGGCATGGCCGGCGTGTGTGCAGCTC
>JBJKSL010000616.1:0-10974 GCA_046704145.1 Phycisphaerae bacterium | reverse complement strand
CCTCTGCACGCCTTTCCCGTTTGTCATGGTCCTCGGCTTACGGTTCGCCCGAGGGATCTGCCGGCGCAACCGTGAATTCATACTTGCCGATCCGCGTCGTGTCCCGCTGAAGTTCGTGGTCTGCCATGGAATGCGCTCCTGCTTTCGTCCTGATTCTCTGGAGATCTGACATTCTCTTCCGCAACGCACTGCACCGCCATCCCGCCTGCGATTGACGCCAATCGCCAGCACCGGTCAAATAGGTGGAACGGCTCGGAAGCCGAGCTGCGCGACGCCGCTGAGTACCCCCCTTACTCACTGGACTGTCCTTCGACGACGACGAACGGGGGAACGCCATGAATGCAAAGCTTGATGTGACACGGAGGAGGGTTGAGCATGCCGATTCGGATCAAACGCGGCGAAACGCTGCCCTTACGGCTTACGCCTGCTGAACGCGATGCGGTCGTGAAAGAAGTCATGCCGCCGACGGTGGAGGACAAGCTTCAGCTCGGTCTGGTGAAGGATGGCGAAGTGGAGTTCCAGCTCACGCTCGACGAACTGGAGGACCTGCAGGGCTGGGTCGCGGCGACGGCGAACCATACGAAGAATAAGCGGCTCGGCGCCAAACTGGACGAAGTGTTTCTCAAGATCGACTCGCTGTTGATGGGCTACACCGATCAGTGATTCCCAGAGCAGCGACGGATGAGGGGATCGCCGATGAGTGAGTATCAATATTACGAGTTCCTTGCGGTCGATCGGCCGCTGACGGACCAACAGCGCCAGGCGGTTCGCGGCTACTCCACGCGAGCCCAGATCACATCGACGCGATTCGTTAACGAGTATCACTGGGGTGACTTCAAAGGCCGGCCGGACGACTTCCTGAAGCGGTTTTTCGACGCGTTCGTCTACATTGCCAACTGGGGAACACATCGATTCGCGTTTCGCGTGCCGGCCGGCGCTGTCGATCTGAATGCCGCGAAAGCCTATGCATCCGAGGCCATACTGGGAATCAAGTCGGCTGGAGAGGTAGTCATGTTCGACTTCTCATCGCATGACGAGGAAGGAGAGTGGGAGGAGGGTGGCGATGGCTGGATGGCTTCGCTGGTGCCGGTGCGCGAAGAGATACTGTCTGGTGATTTCCGGTCGCTCTACATTGCGTGGTTAGCTGCGGTGCGCACGGAAGACTTCGATGAGGATGAGCCGGAACCACCTCTGCCGGCCGGCATGCGTGAACTGTCGGCAGCGCAACGGGCATTAGCAGAGTTCATTCGCCTCGACGAAGATCTGCTCGCCGCGGCCGCCGAAGTGAGCCCGAAGGCTTCGGCCCAGGAAGACGGCCTGGCGGAGTGGATTGCGGCCCTTCCCGAGGCCGAGAAGAACGATCTGCTGACGCGTATGTGCGATGGTCGTGATCCGCACGGCATTGTGGCTCTCCGTCGCCGTTTCCAGGCGTCCCGCGTAGGAAAGGTCGTCAGCCAGACTCAGCCGCGTCGGAGCGTCGGCCAATTGCTCGCGGCAGCACGCGAACTGACCGAGAAACGTGAGCGGAGGGAAGCGGAACGATGCGCCCGCGAGAAGGCCCGTCGAGAAGCAGAGGCTGTTAAGGCAAGGGCCGACTACCTGGCGCGACTCGCGCCCCGGCAAGCGGCCGTGTGGAAAGAGGTCGACGAGTTGATCGTGACAAAGCAGCCCGGCAACTACGACAAGGCGGTCGGGTTGCTGCTCGACCTGCGGGATCTGGCCGCGCAGGAGGGCGCGACCGCTAAATATGCGCATCGTCTGGCCGACCTGTATGCCCAGCACGCCAGGAAACCCAGCCTGATCCAGAAACTCATCAAGGCGGGTCTGACGGCCCCTTGATCGCATTCGTTGCATTGCGTGGAAGAGGGCCACAAGGAGCGAGAGATGAAGCTGCCGAGAAGACCCGCTGCGGTTAACCGCCCCGAACGGCAACGTCATCTCTTTTTCCTGAATCCGTACGATGATATGGCATGCACGAGATGCCCCAAGTGCGAGCATCCCTCGAAACTCCGTAAGGTCCCATTGGCCATTCACATCGAGCCGGATCAATTCCTGGCGCTGAACAAGACGTGCCGGTAGCCGGACTGCGGGTTGTAGACAGGGTGAGCAGCATGCGATGGTTGTGTCAGTAGAAAGGACCAGGGTCGGACGGGTAGGAGTATAGCCGAGGCTGGTTTTGGCTTCAAGCGTGCCGAAAGCTTGCCGTCAATTTGGGCGTCTGTGACAATGCTTGAATGGCTCGGTCACAACAACTATTTATAGCCTCTGGACGTCGAAGCATCCATTGCAGATCCTGCCACTACGCTCTCGACGGCTTACCAGAGAATCGTTGCCCTGAATGTGGACACGGATGACATCTCAATCAACCAGGTGAAAGCATGAGCGACTGCGACAAATCCAAACAGCCGGCAACGGTCTGCTGCGAGACCATGGCCTTCCAACTCGCCCAACGGTGCGAGCGACACCCTGATCCGTTCGACTGCGCCGACAACCTGATTATCTACATCCCGAAGTTCGACGAGTACGGCATCATCATCCATGATGGCGGCAGTTCGTTTTCACATATTCGCTTCTGCCCATGGTGCGGGACGCGACTGCCAGAGTCCAAACGAGACCGCTGGTTCGAGGAGCTTGAGGCAAAAGGCTTCGACGATCCGTCCGAACAGGACATCCCCGAGGAGTACCGCACGGGAGCGTGGTACCGGTCGTGAACAGTTCTAGCTTCTGTGGTCCGAAAGGTGAAGGGTTACCCGTGCTCGCAGGTATAACTTGCCGCCAATTCTGTCCCCATCCACAATGGTGGCAGCATGAAGGGAAGGATACACGATGGAGTCGAGCTTGCAGCCCAATTCGGATAGCCTTGTCTCGCTGTTGCGGTCGTGGAACGGCTACGAGATCTCTTTGACTCCGGAGAACTGCGAGGATCTCATCCGTCTTGCCCGGCTCGAGCTTGGCGCAACCGAGACCGCCGCTTCGTGTGAGGCCGCAGATGTGGACGAGTTGTCGAGCACACTTCAGCCGCTGTTGCCGACTAACCACCAGGGGCAGACCATTGCGGATGTCTTTACCGAGCTTCGGGACCGGGCCTCGCGGGAACTCAAGACGCCGGCGGGCATGATCAGGTGGGAGACTGCGTGGGCCTCCATCGACTCGGCCAGGCCCATGGCTCTGTGTGATAGCGGCGATTTGCTGGAAGTCGTGTTAACAGAATGCAAGGCCGCACTCGACGAACCCTTGGAACTCGTTGGCGAAACGGTGCGCTGCATCTGGAAGGCCCGAGGCGGTCGTCCTTTCTGGCATCTGCCGCCGTACGAGCACAATTGGTGTGCTTCTCAAAGCATCTTCTACGACTTGCGACAAACGCCTCTCTTCCATCAGCGAGCAGATGTTGGCCGCATCGAGCCTTCCACACCTCTGTCGAGGCTGATCTCCAAGAAAAAGCACGCCGTGCTTCTGGGCACCATCGAGAGCCGGTTCGGGGTCTGGCTGGGGCGTCGTGAAAAGGAAGGCTGCTTGCCGGTGCTTATTGCGGGCATACTCGCATCGCCATTGTCAATGATGGTGGGAGCTTGCTTGGTCGTCGGAATTGCGGGTACCGGCACTCACGCAGTGATTTTAGCGTTTGCGACTTGGGGGGTGTGCATAGGTGTTGCTGCGACGATATACGTGAGGTCGCAGCCTCGGCTCCCCCCTGCGGTGCGGACGGTCAAGGACATCGTTCGAGCGATCGTCCACAAACGTCGCAACTGTGGGATACAGAAGAACAGGCTCCGGCCGATCTCGGTGTCGTCGAACGAGAGAAGGCAATGAAAGAGGCGGCGGGAAGCAAGTCATGAAGATGCAACCAAAACGGTATTGGCTCGCCATTATCTTTGGGGCGGCAGTCACGCTGGCCTTTGGGCTTGTCGGTGGGCGGGAATTGGATGGATATCCGGCCAGCATCAAAACATGGGGGCTTCCGCTACCATGGATGAAGCGTGTTGGCCCGACTAGTTTTGCTCCCGACATTCCGGTTCGGTGGAGCATCGCTGTGCCAGTCATCGTTCTTCCGCTGGATACGCTGTTCTGGTCCTTGCCGGCGCTCGTGCTGCTGAGGTGGAGATAGCCGAAACGAAAGGCCAGTTATCCGAACAGATGGGATTGCAACCGTGACATTCAGAGTCATAGGCGCAGATAGAGATACAGGCGAAGAGTGCGAATTCTCTGTTGATGCCCCAAACAAAGAGGAAGCTGAGGCGATTGCCAACCGCGTTGGAAATATGATGGTGGAGACCGTTATCTTATCCCACTCCATCCGAGATGGGATGGCTGCGTTCCCGCAACCGGCGACCTCCTCTCGTCCGTCACAGCCACCAGCACCGAGCCAACCCGCACGCATGCTGAGGCCGGCATCCTCAACCCGCCCTGAGAGACAATGCCCCAAGTGTAAAGAGTACATAGACAAGGCCGCGACAAAGTGTCCGCATTGTCGCTCGCCCCAACCAGTGTCGCCTTGGTTCGCCCTGATTCCCCTTGCGTCAGTGGGAATCTCGGCGCTCTGGTGTTGCGGCCCCTGCTCCCCCGCGAACTCACCAGAAGCACAGCGGGACGCGCAGCGAAGATCACAGTATGGCGACAAGGTCGGAGCGTGGGTCATGGCCCAAGACTTCGTAAAGGATCGGCTTCGCTCTCCCGGTTCCGCTGACTTTGGGGGCTGGACTGAGCAGACCAGCGATAAATGCGTAGCCGATCTGGGTGGAGGGAGCTACGAGGTTCGAGGTTGGGTCGACTCGCAAAACGTTTTCAGTGCCAAGCTCCGAACACATTTCGTCTGCAGACTCAAGTATACTGGGAACGACAACTGGCGTTGCGAATCCATGGATATGTACTGACCAAGCTATCCTGCTCGACCATCCCAAACCAGCCCTGGGCCAGCCCTGAGGCCATTTTCGACGATCCAGTCTCGCGGGACCATTCATCGCAAACTGCTTGTCAGATAGTGGTTAAGGAAGAAAGCCACCGATCAGATTCGAACTGATGACCTGCGGTTTACAAAACCGCTGCTCTGCCAACTGAGCTACGGTGGCGCGGATGGTACAAGAAACGGCCGAATGAGACTCCCTGGACAGGGCGCGATGCCCGCCCTGGCTGGGCGTCGAGTCGCGCAGACTGTCTGGGGCCAGCGACCATGCCTCTAATATACCAAAGTCAGCGAGGATCGTAAACGCCGGCCTACGCACGACCGCCCGGCGTATTCGACCGTCTGTCTCTCTTTTCCCGGAACGGCCCAGCACGGCGAGGCTGCCGCCGATGTGTCCGCTTCGCCGGCAACATCCTCCCTCCGTGGCACGAGGCGTCGTTGCCCGGCAGGTCCTTCATGGTCTGAGCTTCATCGTCAACAACATTGGCCACCCCGAGTATTTACCCGCCCGAGGCGATTGAGCTACTAAGGCAGAGTCGGCCACATGCTCGTCTACGCTTTCGATTTGCAGCCCGGCCCGTGTTGCTGCCATCACGTAATCGCAAATCCGATGGGGATGACTCGCCGGTCTGATTTCGCGCCGGCTGTTCGGCTCAAAGAAGCGAGCCCGTAGACCGCGAAGCATCAGGGCGGGGTGCATGACTGAGACGACGATGAAACCGTCGGGGCGGCAGACGCGGCCCATTTCCTCTAGTGGGGAAACAGGTTCCGCAATGTGATCCAGGACCAGGCAACAGAGGACACGATCGAAGCTTGAGGGCGGCAGCGGCAACGGTCGATGCAGGTCATGCTGGATGAACACAACAGGTCCGCTCTCTTGCTTCGCCTTGGCCTTCGCGAGCATGCCATCCGAGAAATCAAGCGCCGTCACCTCTGCACCCAGTTGGGCCAATCGGTTCGCGTGTCGTCCCGTGCCACAGCCAATGTCCGCGATCCTCAGGCCATGAGGGTCACCGAGGAGCTTCGCCACGATGGGGCCTTCAAGGGTAATTAACGGATTGTCCTCAGAGTCGTAGATCGAAGACCAAAGGTCGTAGCCCTCGCGAGTGGGTAGTACGTCACAACAGCCGGAGTTGTCCGGAGACACCGGCCAAGCGTTGGTCAGGTTGTCTGTGGCTCTGTGGTCCATGTTCATGACGTATACGGGTCAGCCCACGTACGGATTTCGACCAGTCAGGTCGGCAGTGAACGCACTCAATTTGTCCTGTGAGGGGAAGCCCAGGACGAACAGGCTCAGTATGATCGCGGGCACCAGAAGCACCACCTTCAGGCCGGTTATCAAGGCGATAACCGCGCCGAACAGGCCGATGCCCTCCATCATGGCCGACCTGATCAAGATCAACGTGTTCCAGGAGGGCAGGAGCCTGGCTTCGGCTTCCTCGACCGGGATGTCAGCGGTAATCTGGCCGCGCAGGCTTGCGATCATAGCCTTGCGCAGCACGAAGAAGCCAAGGAACTCCATGGTACTCATCAGGGCCAACACGCCCAGCAGCAGTTTGGTGATGTTCGGGTTCGGCGTTATGCGAGAGCCCACCACCAACGCGATGACACTGAATGTCAGCAGACCCATCATCATGGCTGCAACAATCAAGCGCATCGGAGTCGTCTGCTTGTTGAGGTCCTGATTCAAGGCACACCTCCTGCAGTGCAGGCCTATGTAATGTCACGCGGTCGTACGGCCTATTGCGGCAGTGCCACCTTCGCCAGCAGTGTCGGACAATCGCCCACCGCGTCAAAGGGTCTCAGCCGGAAGCGGTATGATTGCTCGACCGGCTGGATGCGGTATTCCGGATGCGGCAGCGCACGCCACGAATTGTCTCCGCCTACGCCCCGCTGGCCGAGATCGATATTGACGGTGACCGCGTCGCGGTGCTGGATCTCGAACGGGTGTTTGACGGACTCCAGGTCATCGGTCGTGTACGGCAGAGCACTGAAGCCCACTGTCGGCAGGCCCACCGCGAGCAGGCCCACCTTCTCGCCGCGAATTGCCGCCCAGCGCACATCAACCTTGTAGCCCGACTCGCCCGGCTCGACGTAATCGGTAAAGAACTGGTCGGCGATGTCACCGACATTCATGCCTATGCGGACATCATTGCGGTCGGAGTAGGTTTCCTCCGGCCCGGGACCGAACCACGCCATGTCCTTGCAATCGCCTGCCACCGCGAGTTGCATGCCGAAGCGAGGCATCTCGGGCAGCGACTTGCTGCCGGGCACAAATGTGCCTTCCACGATGCAGTCACCGGAGCCGAAAATCGTCCAGGTCATGCTGTAGGACGAGTCCACGGTGGGCAATGAGCCTTCGACCACTACACGTACTCTCGCGGGGCCGGCCTGCTGGACGTCAAGCTTGCGAAGTTCGAAGTGTTCGCCTGCTCGATGCCAGACGGCCAGGGTACGCGGCATGTGGTTGCCGCGGTCGTTGTCGATCGGTGCTCGCCAGAAGTGCGGCCGCAAGGATGCGGCGATAAGTTCTGTGCCATTAAATCGCCACGAAGCCAGCAGCCCGGTCCTGGCATCGAACCGCCATGCAATCTTCTTGTCCGGTGTTGCGATCGTGACTGCGTCGGCTTGCCGGTCGATGCTCAACGGGGGCATTGATGCTGTATCCATCACCTCCGCAGGTGCGGCCACCGGCAGCTTGAACTGCAGCCAGGCGACTTCGTGGCCCTGGCTTGCCCAGGGCATGTCGTGCTTGAGCGTGAAGGATAGTTCCAGGAAGTATTCACTGCCGGGCGTGGGCGCGATCGGCTTGAACGGAACAGTGATAACCTTGCTCGCCCGCGGCGCGAGGTCAAGCTCGTCGATCTGCCCGCCTTGCAGGTTGTTGCCGTCTTCTGCCACGTGCCAGGTGCAGTCGGCGATCTCGTTCAGGTTGGTGAAATCATACCAGTTGGTGATTTCGATCTTGCCGGCCGCAAGATCCACCGGCTTGGCCTGCACGTACTGATAGATTCTCTTGACTTCCTGCAGGCCGGGGTGCGGCACACGGTCGGGGCTCACCAGGCCGTTGCAGCAGAAGTTGTCGTCGGTCGGCGTCCCTGGCAGGCCGTAATCACCACCGTAGGCAAAGAACCAGCCACGATCGGCGCCAGGGCCGGTCCACTTGCCGTCAGCTTTGATGTCCTTGTAGTCGGCCCAGAGCACGAGCCCATCCGCGGAGCGCTGCTCGACGTGGGCGACCTCGTCCGCGGTGAGTGCCCGGCTATACACGCGGGCCTCGCGGATCATGGCATCGGCCACGCGGTCAGGGTTCTCGGGATCGCGTCCCAGGCCCAGTGTATACGCACTCGTCCCCAACCTACCGCTGCAAGCCTTGCTCGCTGCAGACTTGCCGTCGATATAAAGCGTGAGGGCCTTGCCGTCGTAGGTGCCGGCAACGCGGTGCCATTGGCCGTACCAGTTGTCGGGCAGCTTCGCGGATGCGGATACCCACGCGCTCTTTCTGCCGTTCTGCGATGGTGTGTACACATAGAACTCGATCGCATCTGACGACTGCTTGATCGCATAAGCGCTGTCGCCCTTAGCAAGCAGCGGACCTTGATCGGTCGGGCCGAGGGGCTTCACGTCCACCTCGACGCTGAGCGGACCGGTGAGATCCAGCGCTTCCACGGCAGGGAACTCCGCATAGCCGCGACGAATGCCATCCGCCTCACCGCGAGCGTCGAACACCGCCTGCAGGTGATGGGGGCCGCGGTCGGGAAGCACATAGCGCGTGGGCAGTGGTTTGCGCAGGCCCTGGTCCACCCAATCCCAGATGAACCCGCCCTGCAGGTGCTTTCGCGAGTAGATCAAGTTCCAGTACTTCCACATGTTGCCGCTGGAGTTGCCCATCGCGTGGGCGTACTCGCACATGATCATCGGCCGATCGGGGTTGCTGTCGTCGTACTTGGCGAGGGCCTCCGGCGGCGGGTACATGGGGCAGTAGATATCCGTGACCCGGTCGCTGACCGCCCGTTCGTAGTGTATGGGTCGGCTGCCGTCGCGCTTGCGGATCCATTGCGAGGTCGCCACGAAGTTCGACCCGAAGCCGGCCTCGTTGCCCAGCGACCAGATGATCACCGACGGATGATTCTTGTCGCGTTCGACCATGCGCTGGGTGCGGTCCATGTGGGCGGTCAGCCATTCGGGCTTCTTGGCGAGCGACTCATCGCCAAAGCCCATGCCGTGCGATTCGATGTTGGCTTCGTCGATCAGATAGATGCCGTACTTGTCACAGAGGTCGTACCAGGCCGGCTGGTTGGGATAGTGGCTGGTCCGCACTGCATTAATGTTGTTGGCCTTCATCAGCTTGATGTCGCGGAGCATAGAATCAACGGTGATGGCATGGCCGCGATCGGGGTCGTGCTCGTGACGGTCAACGCCCTTGATGAGAACGTCCCGGTTGTTGACCAGCATCTGGCCGCCTTTGATCTCGACCTTGCGGAAGCCAACGTTGACGGGGACGACTTCAATAACGCGACCGCTTGCATTTTTCAGTGTCACCACCAGCGCGTACAGGTTCGGTTTCTCCGCCGACCAGAGTGCAGGCTGCTTGACGGGCATAGTGGAAACCAGTGGCACTTCCCCGTTGCCGGGTATCAGGTCCGCCCCGCTGGTGGTTGCTGCCACTTTTTTGCCATTCGCATCGAGGAGCGTGCATTCAGTCTTTACCGGCGGCGTCTTGGCAGTGAAATTGTGAATGGTTGCGGTCACCTTGAGGACGGCGTCGCGACAATCAGCGTCAAGCTGCGGACGAACATCAAGATCGCGAACCTCGAGGTCGGCCTTGCTGACCAGGGTGACGTCGCGAAAGATGCCACTCAGGCGGAAGAAGTCCTGGTCTTCGAGGTAAGAACCATCCGACCAGCGGTAGACCTCGGCCGCCAGCAAGTTCTCGCCGGGCTGGAGATAGTTGGTGATGTTGAACTCGGCGGGCGTTCGGCTGCCCTCGCTGTAGCCGACCTTCTGGCCGTTGACCCACACGTACATCGCCGACTCGACACCGTCGAAGCGGATGAAGACCTGTCGGCCGGCCCAGTCCGCGGGCACCTCAAAGCGTGTGCGATACGAGCTGACCGGATTGTTGTCCGCAGGGATGTGCGGCGGATTGCCCTTGCCCCAGGGATACGGCACGTTAGTGTAGATGGGCACGCCGTGTCCCTGCAGCTCCACGTTCGACGGAACGGGAATGGTGCCCCACTTCGCGTCGTCAAAGTCGGCCTTGTAGAACTCGGTCGGCCGGTCCGCCGGCTTGGCCACCCAGTGATACTTCCAGTCGCCGTTAAGCGAGCGGCTCCACACCGACATGCCGCCGGGCCCGCCCTTGAGCGCAGCCTCGACGCTGGGGTACGAAACGCGAACCGCATTGGGCGGCTCCTTGTTCACCTCCACGATGGTCGGGTCCTGCCATTCGGGCTTGTCCGCGGCGAAGGCGTACGACGCAGCCAGGGCGATCATGAACATTCCGCATAGAGCGATGCTTGCGAGAGCTCGATTCTTCGACATGGTTCTCCTCTTGATCAGAGTTCACACGCGGCACGTGTCGGTTGGACCGGCACCAAGGTAACAAACTGGACGGAGGGGGCAAGTATCTGATTAGAAAAGCCCATGGCAGGCCTGCCATGGGCTTGGAGTAGTGACAAATCATCCGAAACAGGGGGACGCAAGAACCGCGCTTTTATCCGCGACTCTTTGCGGCGTCGATCAGGATCTGGGCCGTCGTCGGCCGCATCACGCGCGGGTCGGGCAGCTTACCGGCGGCCAAGGCTTCGCGGACATCGCGGCCGCTGATGGGGATGGGCTTCCACCCCTTCTTCGAGCACTCGTCCACCAAGCCTACGCGGCCAAGTTCCTCATAGTACGCGGCGAAGCCGACCTTGACCGGCTTGATGTGCAACTCGCCGTTGAGCTTGTCGAAGATGTGCTGGGCGGCCAGCGGATCCCAGATATCCTTGCCGTCGTCGTAGGGGGCGTCGGCATGCTTGCGGCCGATGATGATGTCGGTGAAGCCGAAATTCTGCCGGTAGATGCCGTGC